>JAHIVQ010000001.1 GCA_018816585.1 Nanobdellota archaeon | reverse complement strand
TAAAACTATATTAAAGGATATTTTAATGCTTGATTTTGGAGAAGATGGTTATTATGAAAGCGACCTTGACGAATGGGTTAGTAAACTTATATATGAAGTAATAGAAAATAAATAAGAAAGGAGATAATTAAATGAAATTTAAAAGAACGAAACAAGGAGATACAATCTTTATAATTATATTTTTATCAATAATTATAATAGGATTGTATTATCTTCTAGCTGAGCTTTACACCTATATATTAACAATAGACTTTTGGAGTAGAATATAATTTTATAGACTCCACTATTTACTTAGTGGAGTTTATTAAGATTATACAATGGATACAAAATAAAAAAAGAAAGGAGTTGAAGAAAAATAAATATAGAAGAATTGATAGAGATTTTAAGAGAACGCATAATTCCAGAAGATTAATAAATAAATAAAGGAGTAAAAAAATGAAACTAACCAAAAAAGAGCAATTAAGAAAAGTTTTTAGTAAAATACTTAACGACCACTTGTATGATATTAGCACTATTGAAGATATGCAGTCAGTTTATGTTATCAACGAGTATGCTATCAAAAATATAGTAGAAGAATTATTGAAGGAAATATCAATAAGATTCTATATCAAAGGAGAATAATTAAAAATGTTTAGCAAAAGACACTATATTAAAATTGCCAAGATCCTAAAAGATACAAAACCCACAGAAATTAACAATGATTTACAAACAGGGAAAGACATTGAATATAATCAAATTGTTAATTGTTTTGTTTATCATCTAAAAGAAGATAACCCAAGATTTAATGTTACTAAATTTATGGAAGCCTGCGAATAATAGCAGTATTAAAGCAGGGTATTATAATATAGTACCCTGCGTTAATATTACTAATTGCACGCACCTTGAAAACCTAAAAATACTTTAAAAATATTATACTAAAACACATCCAAGACTAAACACTAAAAATATAGTATGATATTATAATTCTACTTGATATGAATATAATATAAAAACTGAAATGCAGGTGATTTGCAAAATAACACTTGACAAATAAGGTAAAACGTGCTATACTAAATAAAAAAGCCGATGTAGTTTAATGGTAGAACGTCCGCCTGATGAGCGAAAGACTCTGGTTCGATTCCAGATTTCGGTACCATAAAGGGGGTGGTCTAAATTTTAGAAAAAGGTGATTTTGTAAGAAACCGTAAGAATGGAAAGATATATTGGATTTTGGATATAGATTATACAAACAAACTATATCTATTAGAATACATTGTAGAGGCAGGTAATGGACTTGAAGAAGATATCAAGGCAACGATAGGATTCAGTTTCAATGAAGTTATAAATAATTTTGATGAAGAAAAAAGACATTTAAAGAGGGTGATAGAATGAATAAAGGAGAAAGAGCATTTAAAGATGTGGCCAATTGGATTGATTACAAAAAGAATGGATATTTTATAGAAAGAGCAAAACACGAGATGGAAGTTAAGAAGATGAATACACAAGAAACAATAGAGTTTGTGAAAAGTGAATTTGATTATATGGATTATGTGGCGTTTAAAAAAGAAGCACCATTTGAGGCTGGTATATTTCAACAAAAAAAAGACGATGTTATCTCCCTACTCCAGCAAGGCGAGAAGTTTCGGCTGATGTGGGAAGAATTAAGCGAGAAGTATGGTAACTATTGGAGTGCCTTTGATGTTAGAAAAGGAAATGATGTTGAGTATAAGTATATAGATGATTTAATGCAGTCTATCAAGCAAAAATACTTCCCGAAGGGGGTGATATAAATGAAAAAATATACAGTTTACTTTTCCAGGGATATGTATGGATATAAAACATTTAAGGCTGAAAATGATGAAAAAGCAGAAGAAATTGTTGAAGATTTAGAAATAAACGGAAATTTCCCAGACGATTTTGACCATGTTAAAGATGAGGGGTGGATTTTTGTAGATTGGGATAGAGAGGGGGTGATATAAATGAAGTTATCAAACGTACATAATTTACCACAGGCAATGGTAAATGCGATGAGTGATTTTCAAAAACCGAGTAAGAATGTTTTAAGAGTATCTGAATTAATAAATGCACCTAAACAAAAAGAATTAAGATTGAAGCATTGGGATGAAATAGAAGAGGATGTTAGCGAAAGACTGTGGGCACTATTAGGTAATGCAATGCATTATATTTTGGAAAAGGGAGCACCAGATGATTCATTTGGAGAAGAAATACTACGAGCACAGATTGATGGGATGATAATTAGTGGACAAGCAGACTTATGGCACATGGGGGTAATAGAAGATTATAAAACTACAAGTGTTAACTCATATACATTTGGACTTAAACCAGAATGGGTTGCACAACTCAACGTGTATAGATGGCTATGGTACAAGTCAGGATTCAAAGCTAAAGCACTTAAAATACATTGCATACTAAGGG
>JAHIVQ010000030.1 GCA_018816585.1 Nanobdellota archaeon | reverse complement strand
TTTTCATTTTCCCTCCTCTTTCTTCACCACCCTTTCAAATCCCCTCAAAAATCTTTTCAAATCTTTGATAGCTTCCTTAACTTCTCCAAGATTAAAACAAAATTTAATTAATTTAAAATATTTGGATTTAAATGGTGGTTGTTTTGGTTTTTTCATTTTCAATTTCCCTCAACTTCCCAACACACCCCTCAAAATCTTTATTACCACCATATTTTTCTTCTAATTCTTCAACTTTTTCAAAACATTTTTTACATAAAATTATTTGTTCATAATCTGGAATTCCATCTATTAAATGTTTCAAAGGTTCCATACAAACTTTACATATATCAGCCATTTTTCATCCTATCCTTCAATTCTTTTAAACTTTTTCTTTCTTTTTAAAATTGATGAGATTAAGGTAATTCCAATAATAATGGGAAATCCTGCAAACCAGTTTTTGGATATCATCATTTCAAATAATCCAAAAATAATTATGATGATTGAAAAAATTAGAAAGCTTATTTCAATATTTGAAAAGAATTTTTTATATTGCGGGCTTATATTATTCCAGTTTTTCTCAAGTTCATGTTCATTTAATAAAAACTCTCCCTAATATTCTGTAATTCCTTTGTAAATCACATAAATAGATTCTAAAATAAAAATTATAACAATTAATAAAAAAACAATTGTCAATCTTCCAAACATTTCTGTGAACAGAAGATAAATTAACATTCCAGCACACAATAAAAGAAGTGGTATGGTAATTATAAATATAGTTTTTAATCTTTTTTCATTTGTTCGCAGTTCTTTCATATCAATTAAAAGAAATAATACTTTAAATTATTTTGGATACAAAGATATAAATAATATAAATTATTAGATTTTAAATGGAGGATAAAATAAAGTATTGTGCTTGGACAGAAGGTGTTTTGATTGCTTTATTATTGATTGCTTTTATCTCATTGTATATTTTTAGATCTTCTCTTGGACTTTTTATTAATATTCCAAATTGGATAATTCTTACTATTGGTATTCTGTCAGCTCTTATTTTTGCCTTATTTATATTCTTAATGTCAGTGATTTTTATACAAAAAAATAATTCTAAATAAGACTAATTAATACACAAAGAACTATGTTTCAAGTTTTATCTAAAAAATTCTAAAATAAATGTTTTAATTACATTCTTATTGAATAATTAGTTTTTCTATTCACTAAATTTCCTAAAAATATTCTAAATAAAGAGTATTATTATCCCAATAATCATTACAATTATTCCTATAATCCCATCATGTCTCAATTTTTTATAGATTCCATTGCCATTTTCTTAATAATATTAACTTCTTAAATTATTTAAGTTTTTATATTTTTAAATATCGCAATCATCACAAAAAAGCCCAGTAAATTTTACCCCTTTAGGCAAATTTTTCATACCATACTCTGTAAGTTCTTCTATTTGCTTTTTGCACTTATCACACAATATTTTATTTTTTCTTCTTGCCATTTTTAAAATCTTTAAATACTATTATACTCCTTCGCAAACTCCTGATATTCAATCTCTTCTTTTGTCTTGCCCTCAAACTTTTTGAAAATATTTTTTGCAAAATTCATGCTTATCATAAATTCTTTAGCAAATAATTTAATTGTATTTTTATTAATTGTTTTTTGTCTTTCAATAAAATCCATAATATTATCCTTAGTAAGTTTTGGTATTTCCCTAATAATCTCTACTTCTTTATGCAGTTCAAAGTCATATGCTTTTTGCTTCATAACTAAAAAAGAAATATAAGTATAAAAATCTTTTCAAATCTTTGATAGCTTCCTTAACTTCTCCAAGATTAAAACAAAATTTAATTTTTTATTTATCTTTCCATAAATAAAACTTATCTAAATCTGAATTTTTTTTAAACAAATTATTTAGAACATCCCAAGATTTAATTAAAATTAAAACATTGCAAATTATTAAACTATAATGCCCAAAAATAAATTTATTATTCAGAACTAATAAAAACCAAGAAAAAATAGACAAAACAGACAATACAACCAAAATAATTAAATCAGTTTTAATTCCTGATAAAAATATATCTTTCTTTTTTTTATAACTTAATTTCCTTAATTTATCTTCCTCAAACCAGCAAATTGCAATAGGTTTAACTATTATATGTTTCAAAATTTCTCTAAAATTCCAAGCTATTGTTCCTTTAATTCCAGCTCTTTTCAATGCTTTTTTATGAGCTAGTTCATGCAAATATGTGAATAAAATCCAATCTAAAAACAATACAATTGCAAAAAATATTAAAAATTTAATTATCATCATCTCCCCCCCTCCTCTTACTCAAATTATATTTATCTCTCTCCATTATTCATCACTGCCTATATCTCGTCGCTTTGATAAACTCAACCGAAAATCCTTTACAATCTCAACCAACTTTTTAATTTCATCGTCAACTCCTCCTTTAATTACACCACTATTTAATCTCATATAATTCAACATTACAAAATCCTCATAAACACCTTTCTTTTTCATTAACTTAATTAATTCTTCTTTATCTTCTGGCAAAACAATCTTCTCAAACTCCTTAACACTGCACTTCTTATTACTCCCATAAATATAATCCACATCAAATTGCTTTGCATAGGCAATTAATTTTTCTCTAAACTCCTCATCTTGTTTTTTTAATTCTCCTAATTTCATCTTAATTTCAGAATATTCATCAACTAACTTAACTCCTTCATCTTGCTTAAACTTTTTTACATCTTCAATTTTTTCTAATTCAGCTTCATGTTTAAAACTTGGGCATATTTCTTTGTAAACACAATAATCACAAAGAGCTGTCCGATTTCTTGGAAATTCTTTTGCATTTTCTATTTCTTTTATTTTTTCACAAACTTCTTTTTGAAGTTTTTCTAATTGCTTGTCTGTTCTTTCTGAAACAGCATCTTTATTAAAAGCCAGCATATGCCAAATTAATTTAACACTCTTCGCATCTTTAAACTTGTCTTTAACCCAAATAGAATAAAGAGCAAGTTGCCTGTCTTCATCTGCTTCTTCTTGGTCTTTCATACGCGAGTTTGTTTTATAATCACAAACAAAATAATTTCCTTTAGAATCACAGCCCAACTTATCTATTCTAACATGCCACTGGTTTCCATCAGGCAAAGTCATTCTATCAGTAGTCTCAAGTCCTAAAATAGTAATCTGTTCAAATGGCTTCATTCTATCATAATAATCTGAAACAAACTTCTCCCCCATTTTCCTGTAATTCTCTGCATCAACATTTTCTTTATCTGCCTTAACAATTAAAATATCATCAGAATAATTCTTCTTCCATAAATCCCTATAAAACTTAATTAAAATATTTTTTGCAACTCTTTTCTTAAATTTTTTATTTTTATATAAGAACTCCAAAGTCTGATGAACCATATCACCCATAAATGCTTCAATTGTTGTTGGAACATCAACTTTAACTTTATCAATATATCTTAGTTTATACTGATATGGACAATTTTCATAAGTTGAAACTCTTGAATGTGAATAGGTTGCCATAATTAAAATATAAAAGATAAGTATAAAAAATTATCTAAGATAGAAAACTATATAATTACATAAAACTTGAAGGATTTATGACGAGGCATGATTGGGGCAGCTTTATTATAGGTTCGGTTGTATCTGCGATTATATTTTTAATTATATACTCGATTTGGTTTAGTCCTCAAAATATTGGTTCTTTTTATGAAAAATTAAAAAGTTCAGTTCAGACAAATACTCAACAAATTAAACAACAAGATAGTTTAATGACAAGCTGTTTAAATGATATAAATCAAAAACTAAATATCCTGAAACAAAAATATGATGCCAATGTTTGGATTTTAGAATATAAAAAATTTGAAACAAATGAAGAAGCAAAAGAATATTTAGATATGTGGGGATTTAGTACTTATACTATTCTAATCTTTGAGGATATAAAAGCAATTAACGAAGATTATTTAGAATTTAATCATTTAGTTATTGTTTTAATTAAATCAAGAGCTGATTTATTAGAAGGACCAATAATTCAAACATCGCCATTAGTTTGTGTTGATGGAAAATTAACTGAAAGTTCAAAAAAAAGAATTACATTATAATTTTTTTATTTAGTTAAATTTTTAAGTTTCAAATATTAATTAATATACATGGAATCCAAATTTAAAAATCATATTATTAATATTATTTTATCAATAGCCCTAATTTCTTTTTTATATACATCACAAATCAATAGAAAATTAAGTATTATATTTGATTATCACTTTTTATGGATACAGAGGAGCAATATAGAACACTTTGTTTTCTTTTTTGGGTTTATAGTCTTATTAATTACTTTATTCTTCATTATAGGTGATATAATCTACAAAGATAGAAAATATATAATGGTTGCTGGAATTTTAATAACTTTTGGTTTTTCTTTATTTCTCTCGTTTTTAGGAGAGTTTAATTTGACTTCTCTTTCTATATCACATCATAATCATATAATCACTGATTTATTAGGTATTTTTTCAGGTTTTTTTTATATTTTTTATTATTATAGTTAAATTTTTAAGTTTCAAATATTAATTAATATTCATGGTTTTAACAAGTTGGTTTTATAATATGTTGGGAATTGTTTGTTCAAACTTTTTAAAAAATGGTAGAAAAATGTGAAAGATGTGGTAAAGAAGTAAATACTGGAGAAATTAAGACTTATTGTAAAGAAGAATTATGTAATGATTGTTACAATAAAGAAAAGGAAAAAAACACTAAGAAACTAAGGGCGCATAGAATAGTTAGTTTAAGCATAGATAATTTAAAAAAAGTAATAGGAATAGAAGGCAAAAAAAGAAAATTAAGCGATAAACAAATTGAAGAAGCTAAAATAAAAGCACAAAATCTCAAAACTTGGCAAATTATGAGTGTAATTATTTTTGTTATAGTAATTCTTTTTATTAAATTAAATGATATTAAAACAATTCAACTGAGAGGATTAATTGAAGTATTTTTTTCATTATTGGCATTAATCATATTAATTTATGCTTATATTAAAAAGAAAAGATTTATCTCATATTTAAGAAAACTTGAAATATTTGATATTTAATATGAACTTTAAAATTTGTTGAATTTTAATAAAATCTTTTGTTATTAGATTATTTGTTTCCATTTCATTTTGAATAAGATTTTCCTTGACTAATTTGGATTATCTGTGGTGTGCTAACTAGTCTCACACCACCAACATATTCTGTTGGTATTAATCCTATTGGATAAACATCACTTGGTTCTATAAAACAATATCCACTTTGATAATTACTTTTATCATAAGGACAATCAATTCCAACCGCCATATGATCTTCTTGATAAACAAATAGGGCAACACCATAACCTAATTCATTAAGCAATTTAGCCATTAATAGAGCTTTTTCAGAACAAACCCCCTTATTTAAATAAAGTGTTTCATAAGGATATTGCACATATTGAGAATTTGTATTAAGACTTTCCCAATCATAAGGTATTTGTTGAACAAATTTTACAATAGCTTGTACTGCTTTATCTCCATCACTTTTTGTATAAAACTTTGTTTGGGTTATAATATCTTTAATTACATACTCATCATTTTCATTTGATAAAAACATTTTCCAATAATCTATTTCCCAGCCAATAGGAGCGACTTCATAATCATTGTAGACATAATATACATATTCATGAGAAGCATCATGAATAAAATAATCATAAACTTCTTTATACAAAATTAATTCAATTTTATTTAATCCTCCGTAATAAACTTGGTAGGTTTTGTTTACTGGGGTGTTGTGCTGAGGTTTGTAAGTTAAAGGCATCGCTTCTTTGACATAAGAAGAAGTTTTATTCCAAGTATTTTCAATATAGTTATCCGTCTTTTCTTTATTATTTTGATAATATTGAAATGAAATATAAATTATTAAAAGAACAATTATCCAAAAAAATAATTTTTTCATCCATCTTTTATTTTTATACCAAAATCTTTTTAATTTTGTTTTAGACGAAAATTCAAAATTACTTATTTCTTGTCTTATTAGTTTTTCCTTTTCAGGAATGATGGCTTTTTGCCATCTTTTTATGTTATTATTTTTATATTTATTTAATCCATCACAATTATGGTCCTCTGGTAATCTATGACAAGAACAAAAATAGTCTCCACAAAATTTACATCTAAAAGGAAGATTTATAATTTTTCTTTTACAATAACTACATTTTTCTGTCATACTTTAAATTAAGATTCTAAATTTAAATTACTTTCCATCCCAATTAAAATCTTTTAATAAAACAAAAAGGTTTATTAATATATCTTGTTTTTTCTTTTTATGAAAAATAAAAAAAGATTAAGAAAAAATCCTGCAGCTATTTTTTCTTTTCTGATAATTGCAATATCAGGTTTCATTTTCCCCCTCTTTAGTTTTAATATATTTGGAGAAATTTTTTCAGATAAAAGTGGAGTTATGTTCAATTTAATTGTAGATTTATTTTCAGGAAACATATCTTTTTCTAAAGGATATGAAATACTTACAGTATGTATGATTTTTGTTTACTTATTGATTGTTTTATTTTATCTGTTAAATGGTTTAGGAATTATTTACAATAGGTATTCGCGATATGCTTCTTTCTTATCATTTATTTATCTTTTCTTTGGTTTATTTGCAGTTGTTTTAATCAACAGAGAAACAAGCATACCTTTTCTTGGAAATACTCTTGGTTCTATGAGAATTGGATTAGGAACTTATCTAATTACAATAACAGGAGTTTTATATTTATTCTTTGTTAGAAAAATTAATTCTGTTATCAAATTTTAATTTTTCTTCCCCCCACAAACTTTAAAAACCTCCCCGCACCTTTGTTTATGATATGAAACTTCAAGTTCTTGATATGAGACTAATAAGATATCTTAATTTATTTGAAAAGATAACAGGAGTTAGAACAAAAAATTGTTTCTTTTATAATAATGGAATT
>JAHIVQ010000029.1 GCA_018816585.1 Nanobdellota archaeon | reverse complement strand
CCATTAATTACCTCTTTATTGTATTTTTACTTCTAATAAATCCATTGTAAAAGTATTTATTGGAATTATTTTTATAAAATTATCCCCTTCATTTACATAATCCCTTATATCTTTTGAGAATGTATCCTCGCTTGTATCCATTAATATTTTTTTATCATTAATAATTAGATTTGCTTTTTTGGTTTTTGCCCCAGTAATTCTTAATGTAACATCTGCTCCGCCATTAATTATATTATCATAATCATCATTATTTATATCAAAGTGATAAGTTGGATTTGATTTTTCTTTTAATTCTGTCTCTACATTTATCTGGCTTAATAAGAAATCTCCCTCGCCAATAATAAATGTAAGCTTGTTTGTCCCTTCTTTTATGTTTTCATTTGGAAGCTCAACTTCTTCAGAGCCACCAATACAGGATATAATCTTTGATATAACTTGTTTATCATTTAATAGTATCTTAAAATCAGTATTACCATTATCAAGACCATTACAGTATATTTGGTACTTTAATATTGCCTTTTGCAATCCTGCTTTTTCAGTTTCTGATATTGTAAATATTCTTTCTTCTTTTGGATTTATTACCTCAAATGTTTCTTTTATTCCAATATCTTCAAGTTCATAAGAGTTCTTTGTAAAGAATAACAACCCTGGACCTGAAACTTTTAACTCTAAAATATTATTTCTCTTTAAATAATTAGTTGGTAATTCTATTGTTTGTACACCCTCTACTTTTTTATCAAGAACAATATTATCATTTAACCATATCTGCAGATTACCGCTTGCCTTTGCAACAGAAAAGAATAATATAACTGATTTTATGTTTGTCAAATCATCTATTTGGAATGTAACTGTCTGTGGTTTGCTGCTGAATAAACTTCTGCTTATTTCAAGTGCATTAGCTAATCTATTTGTTTGAGGTTCATCTTTAACAAATATATTTAGGGATGAAATATCATGTTTTATATTACCTTCTTTATTTGGGAATAATTCTCCTGGAGATTCAGATAGTAAAACTACAGGGTTTATTTGATTAGAATCTCCATTTTTAGATATAGTCTGATTAAGTATATCTTCCCTCTGTTCTGGAGGTAATAATAATACATATAATAACATAAATAAAGCAATTAAAAGTACAAGAACAGCAATAGCACTACCACTCTCTTGGGCTCTCTTATTTTTCATAATAATTGGATACTATCTCTATATTTAAAATTTACTAGTACAAATTTTTAATAAATTTCAGCAATTTTGGCTGTTTTAATGCAATATTGAATAAGATTTTTGATGGGAAATCTCTGTCTATATTTGATATAACTCTTTTTACATTACTTTTATTTAATAGCTCAAGAAGCTCGTTATAATCCTTTTGTGAAAAATTATCCATAACTTTTCTTATCATCAACCCATATCTCAATTCCTTTCCTATTCTCGCTCTCCATAATGAATTGTAATCTAAGTTACTTATTATTGCTTTTGATAATTCCTCAGCAGCCATTAATCCCTGGACTATCCCTCCATATGTTGTTGGCTTGACCATAGTTGCCGCATCTCCAACCAAATAAATATTATCCTTAAAAGTATTTATCGAGGGATCATAAACCGGCATAAGACCAGACTGGTATTCTTTGGTTTTGTATTTTTTCCCGATTAACTTTAAGAATGAATTAAAATGATCCTTTGCATTGCTTTTGGCTGCTATTCCAACTCTTCCAATGTCTCTTGATTCAGGAACAACCCACCCAAAGTAATTTTCATTAAGATAAAATTTTACAAGATTCTTTTCAAAGCTGCTATTTATTCTTGCCTGTAATCCTATAACAAATTCACGTTTCCCATATAATCCTGATACTTTTGCAACTCTTGATAAAGGACCATCAGCACCGATTAAAATATCCGTCTTGAATGGTTTTCTATCATTGAATATTACATATGGTTTTTTGAAATCAATGAATTTATAATTTGTATGTAATCTTGCACCTGCTTTTTCAGCTTTATCAGCAAGATACTGGTCAAATTTTGTTCTGTCAATAATCAGATTTGGATTTTTTAATTTAAATTCTATGTTTTTTTTGTTTGGAGAGAAAACTTTTACTTTATTTATTTTATTAACTAAAAATTTTCTTTCTATAGGTATTATGTTTTTTATAGAATTTGTAACAATTCCAGTGCACTGTACAGGTTTTCCAATTTCATGGTGGTCTTCAAATAAATGTACTTCCTGATTTTCTTTTGCAAGTAAATAAGCTGTATAAGATCCAATAGGGCCTGCACCAATAATTGATATCATTAATTTTTAAATTTTGACAACCTTTATAAATGTAATTATTTAATTTTATATAATGATAGATTATTTTTTGATATTGATTGCCTTAGTATACTTAATAATTGCAACAATATTTGATATAAAAACAAAAGAGGTTCCTGACTGGCTTAGTTTTAGTCTTATTGCTATTGCTTTATTTAGTAATTTATTATATTCTTTAGTATCAAGTGAGTTTAATTATATTATTTACTCTCTTTCTGGTTTATTAATTTCATTTTTATTCGGTAGTTTAATGTATTATTCTAGACAATGGGGTGGGGGTGATACAAAACTACTTATTGGTTTATGTACATTACTTCCAAGATATCCAGAAAAATTATTAAGTTATTTTAACCCAAATCTTAATCTTCCATTTTTATTCATTCTTCTTTTGAATATACTTATTATTGGAGGTCTTTATGGATTATTTATGTCTATACTTCTTGCAATAAAGAATAGAAATAAATTCATTAAAGAATTTTCCAGTTTATTTAGAAAATATAAATCCAGCCTATTTCTTGTATTAATAATAAATATAATTTTAATTATTGTTTCATATTTTTTAGGAATATTTATTATTATGTTGCCTCTTTTCCTGCTTGTTTGGATAATAATATTATCTTATATTTTTATAAAATCTGTTGAAAATAGTTCAATGTACAAAATGTTTGATGTAAACAAACTTGTTGAAGGAGATTGGGTTGTTGGAAATGTAAAATCAAAAAATAAAATAATTTATAAACAAAAATTATTAGGTGTTACAGAGAAAGATATAAACATATTAAAGAAATATAGGATAAAAAAGGTTTTAGTTAAAGATGGATTGCCATTTGTCCCTGCCTTTTTGATAGGCTTTGTAATAACCTTGATATACGGAAATTTATTCTTAGTTTTTATCTTTTAAGGTATTCTTTTGTCAAGATTATATTTTTTTAGAATTTCTTTTATACCCTCTTTTGGTTTTTCACGAACTGGATCTTTTGGAATTTCTATATTTTCCATCATTAATAATCTTTGAACATCATTAAATTCTTCTTCAGATAATTTTTTTGCTTCCCAGTTGAAATTAATATTATCATTTTCCTGTCTTGGTATTATATGAACTATTATATGATCTGCTTTCTGCCCTGCTGCAAAACCAGAGGCTAGAAAGATATTAAATCCTTTTGCCTTGAATGAGTTTATTATTTTATCCCCTAATTTTTTTGCTATTAAAAACATATGTGATGCTTCTTCATCAGGCATATTTGACAAATATTGGTAATGCTTTTTTGGAAATAATAATATATGACCTGCATTAGCAGGATTTATATCAAGAACACCAAGAACTTTTGAATCTTCATAAATTTTCTTTGTATTTATTTTATTAGAAGCCATCAAACAAAAAGGACATTGTTTTTCCTTTAGCATATTTAATTCTTCTTCTGGCAATTGAGAAATAAATTCATTTAATCTCAGCTTTTTTTCTTCGTCTGATAATTCTTTAATCTCTTCTTCTAAAACACTTAATTTTTCTTGTATAGACATTTTATCCTAGTGCCCTTCTAACATCAGTCACTTCTGCGCTTTGTACACCATCAATTTCAGAAATTTTGCTTTCTAAAGGGTCAATATTACCTATAGATTCATCCATTACAAAAATTAGATTGACTGCCTTTAAACCAAATGCTATTGGTTCTATTTCTACTTTTCCTGTATCCCCACCAAATTTGGTTATTTCTTCTTTTGCTTTTTCTTCTATAATCTTTAAATCTACATCAGGAGATTTAGGCATTATCTTTATTGTAACAACAACCTGTGCCATTTTAATTTGGTCCTATAAATCCACAACTATTACATTTGTATCTAATACCTGTTTTCTTGCATCTATTGCATCTGATTATTTTTTGCTTTGCGCAGCTTGGGCATTTAAATACACTAGAACCCTTATTTTGGTCTATGTTTTCCTTGCATGAATTGCATTTTAAATCAATTTCCATAGTTTTAGAGATAAGAAAATCTTTATAAAGATTTTGAATTTAAAATACTCATGAAGTTAGCTTCTGAATCTGTAGATATAAATGAGCTTAAGAAAAAAGGCTTGTTCTTTGATATGCATTTTCATACTAATTACTCAGATGGTTCTGCAAAGATAGATACAATTTCAAGGATATGTAAAAAGAATAATATAGGATTATCAATAACTGATCATAATGAAATAAGAGGTTCAGTTCTTGCAAGTGCAGAGGAAATTAATCTTATTCCAGGGATTGAAGTAAGAAACTCTGAAAATCTTGATATGCTTTTTTACTTTTATAAAATAAGTGATTTAATTGGATTTTATAATAAATATATAAAACCTAATAAAAGAAATCCACGTTATGCAGGAATAAAGTTAAATGGGCATGAGTTGATTGAGTGCTCAAAGAAATTTAATGGGATTTCTTCTTTACCTCATCCATTTAGTTTTTATCATAGTATTGGTAGATTAGTAAATAAACCTTATATAGAAAAGGGAAATGATAAATTTAAGCTTCTTAAAAAATTTGATGCGGTTGAAGTTATGAACGGACATTTATTAAAAAATGAAAATATGAAGGCTCTTGAATTAGCAGAGAAAAATAGTAAAGCATTTAGTGCTGGAAGTGATGGTCATGTTAGATTTGATTTAGGTAAAGTATTATGTTATTGTGACTGTAAAAATACAGATACTTTTTTGGATAATTTAAAGAAGAAAAAGATAAAAGTATATTATTATAGTGGAAGAATCCCAAGAATGTTAGTATCAAGAAGTTGGGCATTAAGAAAGCACGCGACCCATCCATTATATTATTTTACAAGAGTTCTTGGATTTGGCAAAAGAAAAATACTTAATAATAAGGTTTAAAAGAAAACAATTCTATTTTATATTATGCCCTTATGGTGCAATGGATAGCATGGAACCTTGCGGAAACATGTAAAAAGGTTTTGATCAGGGTTCGAATCCCTGTAGGGGCATTATTTATGTTTAAATTCATACTTAAAAATATTAGTTCTTATTTCACTTATAAATATTCTATATAACATCGCAGACAGATATATCATTAATAATCTTAAAGTTCCTTCTGTTTCAAATCTTCTTATTGAAACTAGAACTTTCGAACTTTTTAATATTCCATATCTTATTTTATTTCTAAAAGCTTTTCTTGCAAGAGCATGATCTTCAGCTAATTTTATGGTTTCATCAAATCCCTTTATTTGTTTAAAAGCAGATTTTTTTATTAATATGCAGAATCCAGGGGCATAAGGATCTATTTTTTGCATAGAATACATCCAAATATTATATATATGATGATAAAATTTTATAAAAAGCTTATTTGTTAGTGGTTTTATATAAGGTGATGCAATTTCAAAATATTTTTCTTCAAATTCACTGATTATCTTACTTAAAAAATTGTCTGGTAAGATAACATCTGCATCTAAAAATAATAAATAATCTCCTTTTGCTAGTTTTGCACCATTATTTCTTGCTTTTGCAGGTAACCCCCCTTTAACAATCCTACATTTGAATTTTTTTGCTATACTTTTAGTCTTATCTTTGCTATTATTATCTGATATAATGATCTCATAATCTTTGAATTTTTGTTTTTTTAAAGATTGTAATAGCTTTTTCAAATTCTTTTCTTCATTTAAAGTTGGGATTATTATTGATAATAACATATATTAAAAAAGATATTTTGTAATATAAACTTTTCTGAAAAATATTTTTTAATAAAAACCTTTTTATACAAGTTAATTATAAAATTTGGTAGTAAAATGGAAAATAAAATTCAAACTAATGGAGAACATAAGAATGGAAATGGTAATGGAAAAAATGGCAATGAAGAAAAAACTAATTTGACATCTTCACCAAAGAAATTTTTATTTATTTCATGGGAATCTTTATCTGGTGATTTAGCATGGCAATTAAAAAAAGAAGGACATGAAGTTAAGGTTTATATAGATAAGGAAGGAGATAAAGATGTTTACGATGGAATTCTTGATAAAATTGAAAATTGGAAAGATTACACTGATTGGGCAGATGTAATTGTTTTTGATGATACTGGATTTGGAAGTATAGCAGATTCACTAAGAACCTCTGGAAAATTGGTCGTTGGTGGAAGTAAATATACAGATAAATTAGAAGAAGATAGAGAATTTAGTCAAAATGAAATGCAAAGAGTAGGAATGTTAGTTTTACTTCATCAGGATTTTGATAATTTTAATTCAGCTATAGAATTTATTAAAACAAATCCTGGACGTTATGTTTTCAAACCATCTGGTACAATTTCTTCAGATTTAAAGGGAGTTTTATTTATGGGACAAGAGGAAGATGGAAAAGACTTAATAGAAATTTTAGAATTAAATAAAAAACTTTGGGCTAAAAAAATAAAAAAATTTCAATTGCAAAAAATGGCAGTCGGTGTAGAAATTGCAGTTGGAGCATTTTTTAATGGTGAAGATTTTATATATCCTATAAATGTTAATTTTGAACATAAAAAATTATTTCCCGGGGATATTGGTCCTTACACCGGCGAGATGGGATGTTATGATGATAAAACAGAAGTATTAACAGAAGAAGGATGGAAATTTTTTAAAGATTTATCTATGCAACATAATATATGTACACTAAATCCCTCAAATGATTCAATTGAATTTCATAAACCTAAATATTTAGTGAATTTTAATCATCATAAAGAACTTATTGCTGTTGAAAACCAGACTTTAGATATTCAAGTTACTCCTGATCATAATATGTATTTATGTTCTCAAAATGATTATAGAAAAGATAATCTTAATTTTAAGTTTGTTAAAGCTAAAGATATGGAATTTCAATCAGTTATAAAAAGGATAGGAAATTGGATTGGATTTGAAGAAGAATATTTTGTATTGCCTTCAGTTCCAATTGGTCACTATGAGGGTAACCAAGTTATGATGCATGCCAGTCCAGAAATAAAGATATTAATGGATGATTGGGTTAGTTTTATAGGAATATGGATTGCTGAAGGATCTGTTTCAAAAGATCAAATAACTATCGCGCAAAAAGTTCCTGAGAAAACAAAAAAAATAAAAGAATTATTAGATAAATTACCTTTTAAAATAAGTAGAGATAATAAATCAGGGTTCTTTTATATTTATAATAAACAATTAGCAGAATATCTTAAACAGTTTGGAAAAGCATATGATAAATTTGTTCCAATGAACATTAAAAATTTGAGTAGCAGACAATTAGAATTATTTTTAGAATGGTATTGTCTTGGTGATGGAACAAATATGAAAGAAGGATTTAGAATATTTTATACTTCCTCAAAAAAATTAGCTGATGATGTTCAGGAATTATTATTAAAAGTTGGTAAAGTGGGTATTGTTAAACAAAGACAAGGTAAAGGTAAAGTTTGGATAAAGGATCATTGGGCAGATGCTTCAAGAATACAATTTGAAATTCATGAGAGGGTAAAAAAATTAGATTCTTGGATTGATAAAAGAGATATAAAAAAAATTAAATATGAAGGATTAGTATATTGTGCCGAAGTTGAAAATCATATAATGTATGTAAGAAGAAATGGAAAACCTTATTGGTGTGGAAATACACTAATGTATTGGTCCCACCCAAATGAACTTTTTAATAGTACTTTATTTAAAATGAAAGAAGAATTAATAAAATCTAATTATGTAGGATATATAGATATAAATTGTATAGTAAATGCCCGTGGTATTTATCCTCTTGAATTTACTTGCAGATTTGGATATCCAACAATAAGTATACAAATGGAAGGAGTTCTAAGTAATTGGGGAGAAATTTTATATTCAATTGCTAAAAAAGAAAAACCAGAATTCAAAACAAAAAAAGGATTTCAAGTTGGGGTTGTCATAGCTGTACCACCTTTCCCTTATTATGATAAAGATGAAGTTGATATTTATAAGGATCTTTCGATACTTTTTAAAAAACCAAATTTAGATGGAATTCATCTTGGAGATGTAAAAATTGTTGAAGGTGTTTGGACAGTTGCAGGTGAACAAGGTTATGTACTAGTTGTTACTGGTTCTGGAATTACAGTTGAAGAAGCAAGAAAACAAATGTATCATAGGCTTAAGAATATAATGCTTCAGAATATGTATTATAGGACAGATATAGGTGTTAAGTGGAGTATGGATAGTGATAGATTACATACTTGGGGTTATATACACTAAATTTATTACATAACCTTATAAATAACTTCTTTAATAAAAACTTTGAATACATATGGTGCAGGTGCTTTCTAATTTATGCAAAAAATGTGATGGCAAGTGCTGTAAAGAATTTGAAATTTTTCTTACAAGAGATGATTTAAACAAATTAAAAAAATTTAAAGGTAAATTTAAAATAAAAAAAGAAGGTTCTGCTTTTGCAATGCACCATTCTAAAAAATGTTATTTTTTAAGTAAAAATGGATGTATTTTGAATGAGAATCAAAAACCACTTGATTGTAGATTATTTCCTCT
>JAHIVQ010000028.1 GCA_018816585.1 Nanobdellota archaeon | reverse complement strand
CTTTATTTAATATGGCAGATGCTTCATTAGTAATAGGTGTTTTTCTATTGATTTATTTTTTATATAAAAAGAAATAATTTATATATATTTTTTATGAGTTTTTAAGTATCTTCTTGCAAAATAACTAAAAAAGTGATTTTCATCTCTTTGCAGAGCCTTATAATAAGATTTTCTGTTTTTATATTCTATAATCAACATAGGATAATTATTATTCCATAATATGTAATTCATAAGCAATCTGCCAACCCTTCCATTTCCGTCTCCAAAAGGATGTATTTTTTCAAATTTATAATGAACTTTTGCTGCCAGTTCAACTGCATTCATTTTCTTATTTTTATTATAAAAATTTATAATATCTTTCATTGATTTATTAACATCCTGCCAATCTATAGCAATATAATTTCCAACTCTAACATGATAATCCCTGAATTTTCCAGAGATATCTGATTTTGTATCCTTAAATAATTCATTATGCCATTTTAAAATTAATTGAAGATTTAATATTTCTTTTTTTTTCAGCATTTCTAGAAATATCCTTGCATGAGATTCTGTTTCTTTTATGTCTCTAATCGGCTTGTTTGGCGCAATTTTATGCTCTATAAGCTCCCTTGTCTCTTCCAGTGTTATTGTAGAACCTTCTATAGCATTTGTATTATAAGTGAATGCTATTGCAATCTGCTCTTTTACCTTATCTTTTATAGAATTTGGATACCTTTTCCATTCTTTTCTAAAACCAATCTTTATTTTCTTAAATAATTTAAGTAAGCTTATCTTATTACATTCACTAAAAAAAAGATTTTTCATATCTTCTATATTTTCTGGAACTATTTTTCCTATATATTTTTCCCTAGTTACAACTTTCTCTTTTTTCCTGAATGAATGCTGCAGATAATAATATTCTTTATTTCCCTTTTTCCTTTTTATCAATCTCATAAAATTATTACCATTACAAAGTATTTAAATGTTTGTTTTTTATATAAAATGTAATGGTAAGAATAATTGTATTAATTTTTAACATATTGACTAAGCATATCTAAAAACATTTGACTAACATATAATTTTGATTCTTTTTCTCGTTGAGTTATAATAATCCCCCCCATAAATTTATCAAAATCCTGATATAATGCAACTTCTCCTTTAGCATCCTTACACCTAAATCCTTTTTTATCTACATAACTTATTATATTAGGAACTATTGCAGATAGACTAACAGCTTGATGTTCTGGATTTATTAAATGTTTTTGACTAAATAATGTTGTTTTATCTGACAAGATACCATATACATTTACTTTATCAACATCTAAATATAAATCTCCTACTCTTATATCATTAGGATTTAATAATTCAAAATTCATTTTTTTATTCTTTCTGTGCAAATATCTCAACCCATTTAACACCATTAGAATCAGAAACTATTGACTTTAGTATTTTGAAATTATTTTTTCTCAGTAAGTTTTCCATTTCTTCCTGTGAATAATAAGCATAAAATCTTGGAAGATCATTAAAGAATCCTTTTTCAATTACTTTTTCTCCTGAACCCTCTCTTGCTGAAATATATAATATTCCATTATTTTTAAGAACCCTTGAAAAATTTTTAATTACATTATCTGCATCTTTCTTTTCTACATCAGAAATAGTTGACATGCACCATATTCCATCAAATATTGAATCCTTTAATATTAAATTTTTTATATCCATAACACCAAAGGTTACATTTTTAACATTCTTTTTTGCTTCTTCTATTAATGGTTTTATGATATCTACTGCACTTACTTCAAGCTTTTCTTCTGCAAAATACTCTGAATCTCTTCCAGAACTGCAACCAGCATCAAGAATCTTTGCATTTTTTGGAAGTAGAGATATAAAATGGTTTAATTGAAATTGAATCAATTTATTAGAAGTATGGATTGCATATTCCTTTGCATATTTCTCATATCCTTTTAAGTATTCCTTATTAGTCATATCATTATAGTATAAAAAATGTTTATAAAGGTTTTGTCGATGTAAAATCTAGTTTTTAGATAGGTAAAATTTTCTCTTTTCAGGACTAAATTTTTCTATAGCATATCTTAACATTGTTCTAGGCATCTCTTTATAGTGTTTTTTTAAGAATTCTTCTTCTATATTCTGGTCTTTTTTCCCTATTTCACGCAACATCCACCCAACTGCCTTATGTATTAAATCGTGCTTGTCTTTTAATAATATTTCAGAAATTTTTAGTGTGTCTTCAAATTGATTATTCCTTATAAAACTAAAAGTAGATATTATTGCTATCCTTTTTTCCCATAGAATATCTGATTTAGCTAATTTATATAAAATATTTCTATCTTTATCAATTAGATAATTACCGACTATATTCGGTGCACTTAAATCTACTAAATCCCAATTATTTATGTTTTTTGTATTTTTTAAATAAAAGTCAAATACTTCTTTTCTATTTTTTTTAAATTTATGAACTAGAATTCTTAAGGAAGCTACACGTTCTTCGTGTATTTTTGAACCTATTAATTCTTGTAATTCTTTTAAATCAATATTAATATATTTTTTAGCAACTTCTTTTATTTGATCTGAAGTTAGACCTAGAAAAATATCTCCATAACCATATTCTCCCTTTTTAGTCTTAAAGAAATTAGATAAAATCCTTGCTTTTTCTTGATTTTTGAGTTTACTTAGCTCTTTTTTAATATTATTTAGCATTAATCTAAGTATATAGAAAGGTTTATAAAACAATATTGTTACTTATTAGTGGTGTAAAATG
>JAHIVQ010000027.1 GCA_018816585.1 Nanobdellota archaeon | reverse complement strand
TTATTATTTCGTTTCAAAAAATCATTTTCCAGATAAAGCTTTTGGCATATACCCCTCAACTTGTCATAATTTCCAAATTGTGACCTTATGATTTTTATAAGATTTTCTTTTTTCAATCTTTTGTATTCTTTCAAAGTTTTTCTTGGCAATTTCCTGAATATATTATACACTTTATGGCTTACCATTTCTTAACCTCTTTTTCTTCTTTTAAATTGTATTTTAACTTCTTCCTCAACCATATTACTGATAGACCTACGCAATATATCCATCTCTTTTCTTACTTCTTCTTCTATGATTTCCTCAACTTTTTCTCTTATTTCGTCTCCTATGCTCTGCTCTAATTTCTTTCCGATTTCTGCAATCATATAATCATACTCAAATTTTGATAATTCAAATTCAAAATAGCTATCCTTTGATAATTCAAATGTTAATGGACAACTTTTAGTTAATTCAACTTTTGCTTTCATCTTTTTGTATTTTCTGAAAGTTCAGAATCTTTCTCAACATACTTCAAACCAGCAAAATATCTGCAATTCTTGCACAGTTCCCCCTCTTTCTTAACATACTTTCTTCCACAAACTCGGCATTTGTAGTATTTCCCTTTCTCTTTTAGGATTTTGATTATCTTGTTCAAGCTGTATTCCTTTTCACCAAATTTTATCTTATTGATTATAGTCACTTTTTTTAACCTCCAATTAATCCCTTTCCTCGCAGGGAAAACCCTCTGCAACAAAATGCCTCAAAGCATAATCTCTGTCTGACTTTTCTTTGAAGTAGCCAAAAATTATTTCCTTGTTTTTTATGCAATACATTTTAAACCTCCTTATAATTAATTCTTAAATAAATCAAAAATATCCAAATCAGTAAACAAATTAATATGAAAATTAATTCATGCGTTTCAGTTATCATTTCTAATATCAGCCAGTTCAAACTCACATATTTTTTTGCCCCTTATTCTTGGGTAGTCATCCTCATCAGGCTCGTAAAGTATCCCCTCTTTTTCAAACACTTTAATCAACCCCCCCAAGAAATCCCTGCAACTCATAGCTGTCCATCCCTTTGACCTGTAATGAGGGGTATTTTGCCTTTATGGTTTTAATCAGCTCTTTTCTCTCCATCTTCCTTCCTCCTTCTTATTATTTTTTAATTTGTTTTAAATGTTCCTTGCAATGCCTTTCTATCTGCTCATCTGTCAGAGTTCCCATAGTGGCATTCAGGAATCCCTCCTTGACTTTTTCAAATGTAACTTCCTTTATTTTTATTGCTGTAAAACCTGCTGTAATAAAATTCAGCTTTCCACATTTCTCGCACTTGAAAGTGTCAGAGCCACAGGTTGGTGCATACCAGATTCCAGACTCATAAATGTCATTGTCTGGGTTGTTCAAATAGTTGCAGTATGCACAATTTAATGCTAAATAAGTTCTTGTTCCGATTTAAATCACCTTTGTCTTTTTAAACTATGAAAATAATTCAATTTGATTTTTAGGTAGTAGTTTTGATATTAGTCATATAAATTCTATTTTGGAATTCATTTGATTCATATCTTTTGGTTTCTATTCATAGTTACTGAATTCTATTCATATTATATGATTTATATTCATACTATATTATATATATTATATTATTAACTATTATATTACCTTTACTATTGAACTTCTTTTAGTTCTCCCAGTCATTATAATTTCTTCACCAATCTTGTTTTCTTCTTTTAGTATATCCAAATGATGCCTTATAGTATTCCAAGAGATATTTCTCATAAACCTTTTTTTGTATTCCTTTCTTATGGTTTCTAAATTAGTAGATATACCCTTATCCAACATTATAGAATAAATGTTTTCTGTGATTTCATTATCCAGTATCCTGCCTTTTTTCATATTTATACCCTCTACCTACGCTTCACTTTGAATTATATTCATAGTAACTCCAAACTTTGCTTTTAATTGTGTTACAAACATATTTAATATCTCTTTCTTTTTGTAATCAATCCCCACAATAAGGGGGTTTGACTTACTTATGCAATAGATTAATCCATAGTTCTCCAATTTATATACCTTCCTTCTTATTGTGCTTCTTGATATTTCAATCTTTCTTTTCTTAAATTCTTTCTCTATTATGGTCGTTGCAGTTGATTCTGATTCTACTATTTCCTTTAAAATAAGATATTCTTCATATCTAATCTTTTTGAATATTAAGGGATAATTCATATACTAATTAGTATGAATATTCACATATATAAACTTTGTGTTTTGAATTTCCTTTTTGTATTACTTCTTATATTTGTTAAACTATTTAAATGTTTCGGTTTCAAAATAAAACCTTTGATTTTTGATTAAAAGTTTTAGCTCTAAAATAAAACTCTTAAAATAGTAGGTAAGTTAATTAATAAATAAATTATATATATTAAAAAAAGAGTAATTGAAATTCCAATCAAAAACAGCATCTAACTACCATTACACGCAGTTTTTACTATATGAATTTATTAAGAAGTCCTTTATAAGTCCTTC
>JAHIVQ010000026.1 GCA_018816585.1 Nanobdellota archaeon | reverse complement strand
TATAACAATATTGTTAATAATGATATGCTAAAATTAAGTTATAGTCAAGGAGTCTATTATATAAATAGTTTAATTGTCTATAGTAATCAAATATGTATACTTTAAGCAATCGAAATATTTATAAACCCTCTTACTTTAGTTTATCTATGAAAACAATAGATTTGATTAAAATCTTGCAGGATTACCCTTTATTCAAGGAAAATGATGTTGCAAAAATTCTGAATAAAAACCCAGATTACATTAAAACTCTTCTTCACAGGCTCAAAGAGAGGAAACTGATTTATAGTATAGAAAGAGGAAAGTATACCTGCTATGATGACATTCTTTTATTTGCATCCCATATTTACGTGCCTTCTTACATAAGCCTTTGGACAGCTATCCGATATTATAATCTGACAGAACAGATGCCAAAAATAATTTTTATCATGACTCCAAAATCAAGAAAGCCGTTAAAATTCAATGACATTTCAATCAAGTTTGTAAAAACTAAATATTTCTTTGGTTTTAAGAAAGAAAGATACAGGGATTTTGACATCTTCATTGCAGAGCCGGAAAAAGCAGTTATAGACTCCTTGATATCCAAGAAGATTCCTTTAGATGAAATAGAAAAAGCAATAAAAATGAAGCAGATTGATATAAAGAAGCTTTTGGATTATGCGATAAAAATAAAAAATAAATCTTTAATCAAAAGGCTGGGATTTATTTTGGAGGAAAAGAATATAAAGTGCGAGAGATTAAAGAAATTTGTTGATGCCAATTATACTGTTTTAGATTTAATGCTGGGCAAGCAGGGCAGGAAAAACAAAAAATGGAGGGTAATTGACAATAGAAAATGATAACAAAATCCGAGCTAATAAGCATAGCAAGGCTGAAGGGTATAAGCAATATAGGATATGCGGAAAAAGATTATCTGCTTGATCTTGCTCTTTTCCTGTTATGCAAAAATATGAAACAGGAGCTTATTTTTAAGGGAGGAACTGCCTTGTATAAGATTTATAAATTTGAAAGATTTTCTGAAGATCTGGATTTTTCAGAGATTAAAACTATTAGCATAGACCTTTTAATGAAAAAAATAATCAGTGATTTATCAAAGTTCGGGATAGAGGCTGAAATTTCCAGGATGAAAGAGCCCTTTAATTCAGTTTTAATAACACTCAAAGCAAAAGGACCTTTATATGATGGAAGACCTCAGACACTTGCCAGCATAAGAATAGATATTAATAGAAAATCAAAAATAGAGCTTGAGACTTTTCGCTCAAGAATAGCAAGCATTTACACAGAAATTCCCCAATTTGATATTTTGGTTATGCAGGAAAAAGAGATTTTAGCTGAGAAGATAAGGGCAATAATGACAAGGAATAAAGCAAGAGATTTATATGATGCATATTTTTTAATGAGAAAAAATGTTGATTTGGATTTAAAATTAGTGAATAAAAAACTGGAATACTACAAAATAAAATTTGACAAGAAAAGATTTATGGAATCTGTGGGCAATAAAAGAGGAATATGGGTCCCAGAATTAAATCCCTTGATTATTGGAGAATTACCTGACTTTAAAGAAGTTGAAAAATATATTTTTAAAAAAATAAAAGATATTTCAGATTAAAAACCCCGATAACTGTCATTGAAAATAATGATTGATTTAAAATAGTAATTATAAAACAGTAATTTATTTAAACAATTAAAGTACAAGATTCTATGAAATTTAGATCATTATTAATGACAGGGTTGGCAGCAATAGCCCTAAGCTCCTGCACACCAAACTTGTCAACACCAGAAAATACTCTAACTACATTCTTAGAAACTGCAAAAGACGGCAAAGATCCTATGAAAGTTTGTGGTTATAAAGAAAAAAATGTTCAATCTTCATGGTATTCAAATAATAATAAAGATGCAGATTATTATAGACCATTTACAGTCTGCTCTGGAAATGTATCTAAATGCATTCAATATAATGGCAGTGCAATTAATACAAGGGCAAATAAAGAACAATTAAGAGAAATAGATTTAATAGTAACACAAGAAGGCAACCTGCCAAGATTTGATTGGTTTAAAAAGAATGAACAAGGAACAACCTATTTTCCAAAAGAAAGTGGCACATATCCTATGATCAAATTCTGGCTGCAAAAAGAAAGTGATGGAAAATGGAGAGTTGCAGATGATCGTAAAATAGAATTCTACTTTAATAATAACTAATCTTAACTTATTATTTTAAATGCTTCTTTTCATATTGTTTTAAATCTTCTATCATTGATTTTTTATCATCGCCATGCTTCACATCTATTGGGTTTTCTGATTTTGTAGTATGTAAAAGTAAATCATAGTGATTAGGTTCGCATCCAGTATTTTCAAGTGTCTTTTCTATATCTGGAATACTACCAACTAATTTAGGAAGTGCAATATTATAGCTTCCAAGCAACCACCATCTATTTCTTTCAAGAGCAGAAAAATTCATATAGTGCTTTTCCCTGTCAGAACAAGAAACTGATAAATAAACTTCTTTATTATAAGCAGATTTTTCAAGATTTTTTTCATTTACATTACTTAATATTTTTATTATATTATCTGCGCTGACATTGTCTCCTTCTGCTATAAATCTTCCATTGGGATATTTCTCTGATTTCATCAAGATAAAATAATAAGGCTTGGCATTATATTTTGCATCACATATATCTCCATAAACATTAAGCAGGTTTATCACGCTTTCATTATCAATATCATATTTATTTTCAAGAGTTGCATCAGCTAAGATAAATTTAGACTCAGCACCAATCCATATTAATACCTCCAGGTCATCTGCAGATTTAAGATTCCTGCAACCCACATCAACAAAGAATACTTTATCTTTTGGCAGATTAATTTTAGGCTGGGAATCAGAAATTGATTTAAATGGAGAAATTAAACTTAGTGCAAGTAATCCTGCCGCTATTTTATTTTTAAATTTCATTTTGGCATATATTTCTTCTTTGATGCATCCCAAATAAAAGTTGTACTTCTTCCATTTGAGGAAAATACATCTATATTGTTATATCCATTTGTCTTGTCAGAATTTATAGACATTCTTCTTGCTCCAGCAAAAAATATCATATTAAAATCATCCCTATTTTTATCATAAGCATAAATTTCCTTAGCACAGTCACCATATTCTCCATTAGAGCAGGCAAGAGCCTTCTTAACCTCAACTATTATTTCATCTCTATAATCACCATTAATATCCTTATAATAATAATCTCCAGCATCAGGATTATGAATATAACAGCATATATGCCTTGAGTGAAGTTTATTACCATTAGTATCACTATGAACACCATAACATCCATTTACTGTTGGTGTATATTCAGAAGGATTAAGTGTATTACAGTAATCCTCTATTATAGATTTTGTGCTTTTGCATGAAAAAGTTGCAGCTAAAACAAGAGAAGCTAAGCCCAAACTTAATTTTTTTA
>JAHIVQ010000025.1 GCA_018816585.1 Nanobdellota archaeon | reverse complement strand
TTCAGAATGACCAGTTAAAACATTTCTTCCCATATAATAATTCCATGCATAAATAAAATTACCTCCATCTGTTATTGTTGGTCTTTCAAAACCAGTTTGCACAAGATAACCATAATCCCACCAATGAGCAAATACTGAATTTGGTTCTGTGTTATTTCTTACCCAAGCACCAGCATATTGCCACTGTTGGTTATACATTGGACCAATATATTGTGCCTGGTTTAATGTTGTTTGTGCAAATGGAATAAAAACTAAAAATAAAACTCCAATAATAATTCCTGCTGATATCCATAATCCATATTGGTTGTTTTTATATTTTTTAAAATAATTCACAAGATAAACTATGGAAAATGAAGCCATAATTGTAGCAACAGGAATTAAAACAAAAACAAGCCTTATCGCGCTTCTTGCTCCTATCGCCATAAAAGTAAACCAAATAATAACAAAAATATAATTATTATTTATCTGACTAAATTTTGAATGTAAGTTTTTATCTTTGTAATATGAATTAATATAACTATAAATTATTATTCCAAAAAATAAAGCTAATGAACCAAGATATAAGACTATTGAAATTGTACTTGTTCCATTAAGTAAAGAATCTGATGAATATCTGCTGAAGAATAATGAGAATATAAAAAGAGAACAGATTATAATTAATTCTTTTATTCTTCTACCAAAAGGTTTTATTAAATTATAAAATAAAATTATTAATCCAACTGAAAATAATAATAAATAGCTCAAACCC
Source organism: Nanobdellota archaeon (assembly GCA_018816585.1). GTDB lineage: Archaea > Nanobdellota > Nanobdellia > SCGC-AAA011-G17 > JAFCDX01 > JAHIVQ01. Next base: position 17,567 of record JAHIVQ010000025.1, on the reverse strand, counting down.
ATTTGAGATATCCAATCCGGATTAAAATAAGGTTGATGTGATTCTGCAACTGTCAATATCCATCGGCTTGTTGTAAAAGGTTGTACAAAAAGGGTTAAAAGACTATTTAATTCAGAAAATAAAGTATTTGGCCATAATACTAAAACTATTAAAAGTCCTAACAAGAGAGATATAATAAAGCTAAATAAACCTAATGGTAATTTATGTTCAAATCTTGTTTTTATATTAAATAAATTAAAATGTTCAATAAGGTAATAAATAACAGATATTGCAAGAGCGAGATATAATCCAAATGAAGTTAGTGAAGTAATAAGAATACCAAGAGTAAATCTTTCTGGAGAAAATATTAAAAGCAATAATGTTAATGGAATTATATAAGCCCAATATCCAAATATGTAATTTTTGTCCTTAAACTTCTCTATAAATAATTCGAATAGTGTAAATCCTGCTATTATAACAAATACAAATGATACTCCACCCCAAGATAGAGCAAGTAAGAATGTTGAAAATGCAGAGAGTAAAGAAAACAAAATAATCTTCTTAAAGTCTTTAGAGTCAAAGAAACATAAATAAAAATAAAATGTAGCAAACATTAAAGCCATTCCTAAAGATTCTTTATCAGAAAATCCTGCAATAGTTCTGTATAAATAACCTGGTACTACAGTTAAAAATAAACAGGCAACTAAAGCAACCTTTTCATCAAATATTTTTCTTACTAATAAAAAGAAGAATACTAAACTAATGGCAAAAAATATAACTGGATAAATAACATCTGTATATCCTAAAGTTATATTAGGATTAAATATATGAAATAATTTGTACATATAAGCGATGACATAAGATATTAATGTAGCCTCGCCTTTTGTATCAAGACCAAGAGGAACATAACGCATCATATCATGAGCCATCAATGAACCATGTTCTACAATATACTGAGCATATCTCAAAAAAACAAAAGTATCTGCTTCAGGTCCAGGCAAATATTTACCTGTTGTAATATCAACAAACCACTTAATATTTCTCGTTCTTATATAAGTAGCAAATCCTATTATTAAGGCAAGCAAAACATAAGATATAATATTTTTATTTTCCTTAATGGATTTTATAAAATTCTCTTTTCTCTGTTCTATTTCACTATTTTCCATTTTTTAAAATAATAAAGGTGTTAAAAATACCTCCATAAGTGCTGCTATTAATAATATAAAAACAGCCAGTACGATTAGATAAATACTGTCTATTAATACCTTTTTAAACTTTATTGTGTCTAAATCATGATTTATCATTGCTACAGAAATAATACCTCCAGCAAGACCCCCAACAAAGTAACCCAATATTTCAGGAATACCATGAATTAAATAACGCAATATACCTACTGAAAATATGCTAAAATAAGTCCATATACTTAATAAACCAAAATCCTTTGCATAAATTGCAAGATTTGTCCTTATTATATTACCAATAGCTGCAGATATTACAGATGCATTCCAAGTAAGAATAAAAATAGCTCCAGCACCATAAAAAAATGCAAAAAATATACAAAATAATAATACCTTAATATTATTTAAAAAAATCTTCTCAAATATTTGCATATCATTAAAGAAATTACCTGCTACTCTAGAGTTTATTGAATTAATTGTCTGTGTTTGTGAATTAAATACTGTTTGTACTATATCATTAGGTAAAAATACATAGAATATTGTATATGCTAAGACAAATCCTAAGAATAACATTATCAAAAATCTTAGCACCTTAAAATGGTTTATCATTCTTTTGGATTCAGTTGAACAAATAACATCTTCATGCTCCTCATACCTCATAGTATTATACATTAATGGAACACTGGCTGTAACAGTAAGAAATACCATAACTAAACTTGCATATTGCTCAAATATCCATATACTAAGAAATATGGCAATACTAGCATATAAAAAACCTATAAAAAATAATTCCCACCACTTTTTTTCAGCTTTTCTAGGGCTTATTATAGACTCTAAAACCATATTTAACCCAAATTCATGAACTTTAAATAGTTTTTGATTAAAAAAGAAAAAGTTTTATATATACTATAAAATATATTAAGTAATATGAATTTTAATCAGATATGCAAGGCAATAAAAGAGGTTGAAATACAGGGTGCTGAAAATATAGCAAAAGCTGCAATAAAAGCATACTACTTAAATCCAACAAAAGCAGCAGTAAGAAAATTAATTTCTTTAAGACCAACAGAACCTTGTTTAAGAAATGCTTTAAATTTTGTGCAATTAGATAAGGGAAATATAACTAAAGCACTAATTCATTTTGAAGAATCTGATTTTTTAATATCTGAATATGGATCTAAATTAATACAAAATGAAAGCATTCTATACACTCATTGCCATTCTAGTACTGTAATAAATATGTTTAAGCATGCAAAAGAAAAAGGTAAAAGATTTTTAGTTCGCAATACAGAAACAAGGCCTTTGCTTCAAGGAAGAATAACCAGTAAGGAATTATCAAGATTAAAGATTCCAAACTCTCATTTTGTTGATTCTGCAATGAGATTTGCACTTAAAAAATGTGATATGGTTTTTATTGGTGCTGATGCAATTACATCTGAAGGTAAAGTAATAAACAAAATTGGATCAGAAATGGCTTGTGAAATAGCAAAAAAATATGATATTCCTGTATATATATGCACTAATTCATGGAAATTTGATCCAAAAACAATATTTGGTTTTCCAGAAATAATAGAGAAAAGACCTAAAAATGAAGTATGGTCAAATCCACCAAGAGGAGTTAATATTATTAATCCTGCTTTTGAAAAAATAGATCCAGATTTAATAACAGCAATTATTTCAGAATTAGGTATACTAAAACCAGAAAATTTCTTGATGCAAGTACAAAAAAAATATCCTTGGATGATTAAATGAAACCACTAATCACATTTGATTTGGATAACACTTTATTGAATTCTGATAAAGCCCACGTTATTGCCTATCAATATGCACTAAAAAAATTGAAATTAAAGGTTTTAAAAGATAAAGAAATCTATATTCATTTTGGAAAGCCTAAAAAAGATGTTGCAAAAGCAATTTCAAAATCAGATGATCAAAATATAATAAAAAAAATTGGAAAATATCACGATAAATATTTATGGAGTAAAAGTTACAAGTTATCAAAAATAATTCCATGTGTAGAAAAAACACTAAAATATTTAAAACCAAAATATAAAATAGCTGTAATATCAAATTGTTCTCATAAATCTATAATTAAATTATTAAAAGGGGCAAGATTAAATAAAAAATATTTTGATATTATTATTGGAGATGATAATGTAAAGCACCCAAAACCCTGGCCAGATGAATTATTTTTAGCAGAAAAACTTGCAAAAGAAAATGCAGTTTATCATATAGGAGATTCAATTTATGATATAAGGGCAGCAAAAAAAGCAAGAATAAAAGCTATTGCAGTTTTATCTGGACATTATACTAAAGAACAATTAAAAAAAGAAAGACCATTTAAAATCATAAGATATATAAATGAATTAAAATATATATTATAAAAGAGGTGTAAAAGATTTCACAGTATCTTGACTTTATAGATTTAAAGTACAAACCAAAGAAAGATGATTTAGTCTGTTTATTCAGATTTGAACAAGCTCCAGGTATTTCTGTAAAAGAAGCTGTAGGAAGAATTGCTTCTGAATCATCAAATGGTACTTGGACTGAATTAACAACACTAAAACCACATATAAGAAAAATAAGAGCCCGTGTATTCTTGATTAAAGGAAATTTCTGCAAGATTGCTTATCCAATTGATTTATTTGAAACAGGAAGCATGCCACAATTATATAGCTCTGTAGCAGGAAATATTTTTGGTATGAAAGCGATTAATAATTTAAGATTAGAAGATATTGATTTTTCTGAAAAATATGTCAAGTCATTCAAAGGACCTCAGTTTGGTGTTAATGGTGTAAGAAATTTTATGAATATTAAAAAAAGACCGCTAACTGCAACAGTGCCAAAACCAAAAGTTGGAATGAATACCAATGAATATTGCAAGGCTGCATATGAGATATGGAAAGGTGGAATTGATATAGTAAAAACAGATGAAAATATGACTTCTCAAAAATTTGTTAATTTTTATAAAACTACTGAAAAGATATTAAATGTAAGAGATAGAGTAGAAAAAGAAACAGGTGAAAGAAAGACTTTTCTTGCCAATGTAACTGCAGAAACTAATGAAATGATAAAAAGAGCTAAATTTGTGAAAAAATGTGGCGGAGAATTTGTTATGATTGATATTTTAACAGCAGGATGGGCCGCCTTGCAAACACTAAGAAATGAATGTCAAGACCTAAAATTAGCCATACATGCTCATAGAGCAATGCATGCTGCCTTTACAAGAAATCCAAGACATGGTATTTCTATGTTAACGGTTGCTAAATGCGCAAGATTAACAGGTGTTGATAACTTGCATATAGGAACAGCAGTAGGCAAGTTAGTATCGCCTATTAAAGAAGTTTTAGGCCTAGAAAAAGAAATTACAGGAGAGGAGATTGAAGAGACATTTTTAACAGATAAAGGACATATTCTACAACAAGAATGGTATAAAATTAAACCAACATTTCCAGTTTCCAGCGGGGGTTTACATCCAGGACTAGTACCTTATATAATAAATAAATTAGGCAATAATATAATATTACAAGCTGGAGGTGGAGTAATTGGTAATCCTCTAGGAGTACAAGCAGGAGCTACAGGCTTTAGGCAGGCTATAGATGCAACAATTAAGAATATATCATTAAAAGAATATGCGAATACACACAAGGAATTAAAAGCTGCATTAGACAAGTGGGGTTATATTAAACCTGTATGAAATGTCTTTAATCTTATTATAAAGATGGATATATTTATTATTCAATTTCCAGATATATACACCTTTTCTCAATTTTTTATTTGCATAACCCTCTTTCCATAAAGTATGAAGTCTATCAACATTCCTACCAGAAAAATTAAAATAATTTTGAACCTGTTTCATAGTAAACTCTTTATCAATAAAAAATGAAAAATCCATAAATTGCTTCGTAAACTTGTTATTTAAGATATATTTAAAAAATTTAGTTTCTTTATCTTTATTTAATTCTAATAAATCCATATTCAATATTTTTATAAAATTATCCCATCTTGAGATTATAACTGCACCTGCTCTTCCTTTATATGTTTTCCAGCCTTTTAACCTTCCCTCTTGTTTTGAAATTGTAGGCATATCCTTGCAAAATATCTTTATACCTATTCTTTCTAAGCATCTCTTATAATGTGTTCTCTCTTCCTCTTTGGAAGCACTTATTCTAACCATATATACACAATTTGTAATTTTTTTAATATTAACATTACCTTCTGCAGCAATTATCCCTTTAATATAATCTATAGCTAAAGTTTTACTCTTTTCCACCCTAATTTTTGAAATATTAATTATTTGTTTGAACATTTTAGACAAAAAAGAATTGTTAACCCCTACATGAATAGTACCATGTTTAGTAATACTATTAAACTCTTTTCTTAATCTTATTCTCTTAAGTTTTATACCAAGGTGATCCTCCCAAAAATTAACTGATTCCTGTATAAATTTCTTAGATTTATTTTTAATTGAAATTTCTAAATAAAAATTGATTCGCAAATTAAATTGTTTTATAAAATCTAAGAATTTATCAATCGCTATTTCATTAGAATTAGCAAATATTATGCTACTATCATTATTATAACCCTCTCCAACGAATAAACCAACTACTTCTGGAGAAATCTTTATCTTATTTGGTAATATAATTGAATATGGTCTGCCTATTCTTCCAAATTTATGATCTTTAGTGATTAATAATCCATCCTTGGTCTTATCTATTTTATAATAATCTTTGATTAATTTTAAATTTTTAATCAAATTAGGTGTATTAAAGATAAGTTGAGTTTTCATTGCTCTATATAATAATTTTTAAGTATTTAAAATTAACTTTATTGTATGCCGTGGTCGCATAACCTGGTAGTGCGCCAGTCTTGAAATAAACTTTTAAAAAAGTTTAATCAAAACTAGAGAACTGGTGTCCTTACGGACGTGCAGGTTCAAAGAGCTTTTCAGAGAAAACCTCAGAAAAGAATGAAAATCCTGCCCACGGCGTTTTTATTTTAATAAATTCTAGAAGAAAATAATTATAAAAAAATAAAGAAAATAAGAAAAAAGATTTATTTCTTTTTCTTTGCACTAACAACTAAGTATGCAATAACTATTACTATAATAGCTATTAATACCCACCATAACCAAGCTAAACTTGATTTTTGTTCTTGTGTAACCTCTTTTTGAGGCTCTATTGTTGCACCTGCAAGCTTTTCTACAGTTATATCTGCTTTGTTAAGCAATACTCTATTTAGTGTTATTTTAACATCATTAGTACCATCTCCAGTTAAATCAAGTTCTTTTGATTGACCTGATGGTATTGTTGCACTTATTTTGTCATCAACTGTTATAGTTACTGAATCAGAAGTTATTGAATCTATTTTAATAGTATGATCAATTGTTTCATACTTGAATGTAGTTGATTGTCCTGTTGATAATCCTGTTGATTGTGCTTGTGTTGAAATGTCTAATGCCTTAGGTGCTGCTGTTGGTGCTGCTTCTTCACCATCATATACTGTTGCTCTTGAAGCAACAGAAACTTCTTTTTCACAACTTTTTGAATTACCAGCATTATCTTTTGTTTCACACCTTAATGTTCTTGTTCCAGATGTTTGTGGAGAATATGTTCCTGTACATGAGTTATAATCTTTACATATTTCTATATCACTTTCTCCTTCATACAATCTTGTTTCATTAATATCACCAGTACATGAAACTGTATGTTGTCTATATATAATAAATCTTCCCTCAGGAATTGTTATTTCACAATCACTTGCTGTATTATCAAAAGTTATATTATAACCTAATTGAGAATTTGTATCATTACTTGTATGTTCAAAGTAATCTGATGCTACTATTATAAAGCTTAAATTTCCACCTTCAGAACTAAAAGATCCTAAGCTCTTTGGCAATGTTGCTTGGAATACACATCCATTTACACCTTCTGCAAATGTACATGATGTTATATTAGTCATATTTGTCTGGTTTGAACCCATTCCTATTGTTGCTGCACCTGTTGCATTCCACCATACACTTATATTTCCTCTACCACCTCTAGAATCTGAAATTGCGGTATTATTCCACCATATGTTTGCATCTGTTATAGTTACTTGTATTGTTAAATTTGAACTATTAGTCAAATAAACTCTATTTGTTCCACTATTAACTCTTTGGGTTACACTTCCATCACTTATATTTATAGCAGTAATTCTTGGAGCTGTATTATCTGTACCAATTGTAAATGTTTGTGTATCATTATATACTCTTGATAAATTGGTTACATTAATTTGTATTGTTACTGCTAAACTTTCTAAATTATTAGTATTATATTGTGATCCATTAAGAGAAACATTTACCATAAAAAATCCATATGTAAATTTACCTGGACCACCATCAGTAGTACCATTAGATAAACCACAAGTTGAATTATAAAATGTTATTGTTCTAATATCATTAGCATTCATTTGCCAAATACAAGTATGATTTGTCATATTCCCAGAAACAAAATTAATCTGCAAATAGTCTCCACCTAGAAATGCTATTGTTACATTAGTTATATTTCCATTAAATGGTTCAGCTCCAGAATTATTTAATGTAAAGTTAAATTGTAATGATCTACTATTGCCACTAACTGCAATAAGATTAGTACCATTATTTCCTGTATAATTAGTATGATAATTCCAAAAATTCATACCTGTACTATAAGTAGTATTCCCCTCCGAATCCGTTACATTATAATTTGTAGACCCAAAGGCGATACCTTCAACCAAGCCACCAACAACGAAATAAACACAACTTATTAATAAAACTGTTATTATAATAGAATTTAAAATCTCCTTTTTCATGTTTTTTTTAACACCTCGCTCCTTGTTTTTTATAGATTATGATTAAATTATAATTAATCATCCCAATTACTATTTAAAGCTTTTGTTTATCATTTTTCTATGTTAATTACTTTTGAGTTGTTATAAATTTGCTTTGCATATTGTAATCTTTTTTTGTTTTCAGCGAATATACTGAACAAAATTTGATTTTTCTTGACTTTATTATTTAACTTAATATTGAAATAAATTCCTGCACCCTTATCTTCTGGTGCACCTGCTGCTTTTGCAATTTTTACAATATTTTTATTTGAAATTCCTCTTACAACTCCAAAAGTTTTTGCCTTAACATCATATCTAAACTTGCCAACTTTTATTTTATCTGAAGTGATATTTGGATTTCCATTCTGTGCTTTAATAATTTCTTTCATTTTTTTTAATGCTAATCCAGACTCCAAGACACCTAGTGCTTTCTTATAAGAATTTTTAACACCTACCATTGAAAGCAACATTGAAGCCATCTTAACTGATTTTTCTTTCAAATCTAAAGGACCTTTATTTTCAAGCACTAATAAAACATCTCTTGCTTCAAGTGCAGGACCAATTCCATTTCCAACAGGCTGTCTTCCATCAGAGAATATTGTCTTAATTTCCATTCCTAATAATTTTCCAAGAACCTCAAACTTATTTCTTAATCTCTTTGCTATTTTTATTGTTTCAACCTTGCTTCCTCTTCCCCAAGGGATATCTAAAATAACATGTGTTGCACCGACAGAAGATTTCTTAGCCAAAATACTTGCTAACATAATACCTTCTGGATCCAAAGAAATAGTTTTTTCTACTTTTATTAATTTATCATCAGCACTTGCAAGCTCCATTGCACCACCCCAAACCATGCACCCGCCAACCTTATTTATTATCTTTCTAATATCAATAACAGAGTGTTCAACAGGTGCTAATGTTTCAAATGTATCAGCAGTTCCAGAAACTGAAGTTATGCTTCTTGTGCTTGTCTTTGGCATAATATAACCCATTGCAGTTACTATAGGAATAATAATCATAGTTGTCCTGTTTCCAGGAACCCCGCTTATTGAATGCTTGTCTAATATAGGATATTTATTCAAATTCAGTTTTTTTCCATTATCAACAATTGCCTCTGTTAAATATGCACTTTCATATAAAGACATTCCATTTACATAACACCCAGATATAAAATAAGTTATTTCAATATCAGTCAATCTATTTTCAACAATATCTTTAACAATCTCATTTACTTCTGTCTTGTTTAATCTTCCCCCATCTAATTTTTTCTTTATATATTGCAATGATTTTGGCTTTGGTTCAACAGAAACAATAACAACAGAATTATTTTTTAATTTTAATAATTTACTTACTTCTTCAAACAATCCAATCTGCCCTTTTTTTACTCTATTGCCTTTTGAAATATCAACAGCAACTACTATTTCTTTTCTATCTTTTTTTATCTTTATCCTATCTAATGCCTTAAGATCTAATATATTAGCATCATTTAAACTAATAATTGCTATTAATGGTCCACCTGAACTTATATTTACTTCTCTTACTTTAAGCTGCATTTTTTCCCATTAAATAATCCTTAATTATAATATAATAAACTATAGAAAGTATCAATGGTCCGATTACAATACCTATAAAACCAAATACTATCATCCCTCCAATTATTCCTAACAACATTATTATTGGATGAAGCTTTGCCTTGTCTCCAATTACTTTTGGCCTTAAAACATTTTCAATTCCAGATAATAATATCAAGGAAAGTAAAGCAAAAACTATTCCTAATACTAAACTTCCTTTATATACTAACCATATAGAAACAGGAATCCATATTAAGCTTGCTCCAACAACAGGAAGTACAACCAAAATTATAGTTAGTAATCCAAAAAAGAATGCATGCGGCACTTGAAAGATTAACAATAAAATTGTTGCAATAATACCTTCTAAAACAGCCGTAACAAAATATCCATAAATTATTGAATTAGTGACATTTTTGATATGTTTTATTATCTTATCTTTTTGTTTTAAAAATATCAATGATCTTATTCTTGTAAAAACCGAGTCCCATTCCTTTAACAAATAAAACAATAATAATAAGATTACTAAAAAATTAAGTAATATTTTTGGCAGTGAGATTATAAAATCAGAAAATATTTTTCCTATATAAGAGATTACATAACTTATGATATTGCCTATATTATTAATGCCTGTCAAGGATCGTATATAATTGCTTACATCTGTTATTGACCCATTTTCATAAAAACTGTATGCTTGTGTTGTTATTATTTTAGCTATTAATATTAAAGGAAGTAATATTATTAATAGTATAACAATCGTTATTATAAAAGCTGTAAGTGTTTCATTCTTTGTATAACTTGAAAGTTTCTTATGCAATGGATGAAATATATATGCTAAGATAAAGCTTGTAATTATTGCACTTATGAATGGTTTTATTATTAAAAATGAAAGATAAGTCAGAAGTATAACTACTAAAAGCCATATATATTTACTGTTCTTTTTCAGAAGATCTATCACCATCTTTTTATTTAATTATCAATTAATATTTATAAGCTTATTGCTTGAATAATTTTTCTATTATATCAAGAGTATAAAGAATAATTGCATGTGTTTGTATTTCACTTGGATTAAAAGCCTCTTTTTTATTATGCACAGAAAATATTCTCATCTGATTAATTAAGTGTATCTGCTGTGTCAATCCAGGATCAAATTTAATGTTTAATTCATCTAATTTTGCTATTATTTTTCCAAGTCCAATACCTGGTGCTTTTTCTAATAAATCATTATTTGTTAATTCATAGTACTTTCTATGAAGTGCGGTTTCTAAAAGTCTTCCGCATATTATTACAGCGCTCCTGTAACAACCAAACTTGAAGCATTTTTCTATTTCATTTATATCTGCCAGTATTTCTGATCTTATTTCTTCAGGTATTTTCTTTGGCTTGTTAAATAATAATTCTTTTTGTGGAATATTAACTAAAGATGTTATTTCATATAAAGTATTTAATGAGTCCTTTAGTCTAATAAAATCTTTTTTTGAATATAATGAATCAAGTGTATTTATTATTTCAATGGCTTTTATTTTCTCAACAGGTTTTGATTTTAGAATATCATTTAATTCATTTATAGACTCTTTTATTAGTTTAATATTTGATTCTATTGACTCTTGAGTATAAAATTGCTTTCTATCTTTAAAACTGAAAAAGCTTTTCTTTAAGTCTTTTTTTTCAGTGCTGAAAGTAGATTGATCTATCTTAGATAAAGTTTCGTTTAATCTTTCAATGCTCTTTTTTAAATTGTAAATGGACATATTATTTTAAAATAAGATGGTTTATTTATATATTTATTACAATTAATATCTATATTTTAATAGTATTATTATATTATATAGTATAAAATTTCATAAATATTTATATATTAGTGAACACAACAAATTGTGTTCTAAAAAAGAACAGATACAAGATATTGTATTTTAATAGGAGATATATAATGAGGTGTCCATACTGTTTATTTTCTGAAACAAAGGTTATAGATAAAAGGCAGACTGAAGATTTATCTTCAAATCGTAGAAGACGCGAGTGTCTGAATTGCAAAAAACGTTTTACAACCTATGAAAAAATAGAAATGCTTGAACTCTTTGTTATAAAAAAGGATGGTAGTAGGCAGCCATATAACAGGGATAAAATTAAGATAGGCATACTAAAAGCCTGTGAAAAAAGACCAATCAGTATAGAAATTATTGAAAATTTGATTAATAATATTGAGTCAGAAATATTAAAGCAGGAAAGCATAGAAATTTCATCAAAATTTATAGGTAGCTTAATAATGAAAGGATTGAAAAAGATAGATAAAGTTGCTTATATAAGATTTGCTTCTGTATACTTATCTTTTGATGATCCAATTGACTTCAGCAAGGAATTAAAAATATTAAAGGTGATAAGATGAAAAAAGCAATGCTAATGGAAAATAAAGAAGATAAATTACCAGATCTGAATTTCTGGATTTCGCAGCTGGAAAAATATGATAGAAATAAGGTTGTTACAGATTGTCTTTTGGCTGGGACAGATGAACAAACAGCTAATATTATTGCTAATAAAATAGACCAGATTATATCACCTCAAATGAAAATGTCAGATATAAGACCTATCATATTATCTACACTTCATAAATTTGATCCGGCAGCTGCTATTCATTTCAGGACAAATGAAACTTATGTCAGAACATCTGACGAGAAATTCCTATGTTTTGATAATACTAAAATTATAAGATCTATTGTAAAAGAGACAGGTATTAATGAACAAATAGCAATGCAAATAGCAGAGGATGTTGAAAAATTTATAAAACGACTTAATTTAACTTATATATCTTCTCCAATGATTCGTGAAATTGTTTGTGTTAAATTACTTGAGCATGGGTTAGAAGAAGCAAGAAAGAGATATTCAAGATTAGGTATACCACTATATGATGTTGAACAGATGATAAATAAAGGTATTAGCACAGATATAAAAAGAGAGAATGCAAATCTTCAGCATACACCAGAAACAATAAATTGGATAATTTCAGGAGAAGCATTAGAGCAATATTCACTATTAAGATTAATACCAGGGCATTTAGCAGATCCTCACTTATCTGGGGATTATCATATACATATCTTATCAAACATTGCAACAAGACCTAATTGTATACAGCATTTTCCCCCTTTATTTTTTAAACATGGGTTGAAAGCAGATGGTACAGGAAGGCACACTAGTGTTGCTGGTCCACCAAAACATATTGGGGTTGCAATACAGCATTGTGCAAAAATAATGTTGGCTGCACAGACTCAAATGGCTGGTGGTCAATCAATAGAATCATTTAACGTCTGGCTTGCCCCATTCTTAAAAAATCTAGATGTTAAAGAAGTAAAACAGGCAGCTCAAGAATTTATTTATGAATTAAACCAAAGTTATGTTGCTCGTGGAGGCCAGGTTGTTTTTTCAAATATTAATTTTGAATTTGGTATTCCAAAATGGTTAAGAGATGTTCCAGCTATTGGTCCTGGAGGAGAGATAAAAGGTGTTTATGGGGATTATGAAGAAGAGGCAAATTCATTCTTAAGAGAGTATGTTAAAGTAAAAATAAAAGGTGATCATGTTGGAAAACAGCATATGTTTCCAAATGATGCATTTAAAGTAAGGGAAAATACATTCCAGAAATATAAAGAAGAGCTTGATTTAGTGCATCAATTCATTGCAAAATATGGGACTCCATATATAGCAAATGGTATCCCAGAATGGCAAACAGAAAATTTTAATTATATGGGCTGCCGCACAAGATTGGATAGTAAATTTGCTGGTCCATGGGGAACTATAAGAACAGGAAATGATCTTTATATCACATTAAATCTACCAAGAATTGCTTATGAATCAAAAGGTAATGATGACAGATTCTTTGAAATATTACAAGATAGACTAGAAAAGATGGCGGAGATTTTAATTATAAAACATAAGATATCAGATGACATTTTACACAAGCAAAAATTGCTGCCATTCTTATCACAGAAATTTGATGGTGAAGAGTATTATAATTTAATGAATACAACCAAGACATTTGGTTATGCAGGATTAACAGAAGCAACAAAGATACATTGTAATTATCATTTGCATGAAAATGAAACAGCACAGAAATTTGGAATAAAAATAATAACAAAAATAAGAGAATATGCAGATGAAATGACAAAAAAAACAGGATTAAGATTTTCAGTTATAGCATCTCCAGCTGAAACATGTGCAGCAAGGCTAGCAAAAATAGACATAATAAAATATGGAGATAAAGCAATCTATTCAGGAACTAAAGAAAATCCTTATTATACTAACAGTCATATGGTCAAAATGGATGCGCAAGTTAACTTCTCTGACAAGGTAAAGATTGAAGAAAAATATCATCCGCTTACAAATGGAGGGCATATAATGCATGTCTGGCTCGGAGAGAATTCTCCATCTCCAGAAGCACTGCTTGATATAACAAAAAAAATCTGTACAAAAACAAATATAGGATTTTTTGCTTACACTCGAGATTACAGCACATGCAACGACTGCAATCAATTTAGTTATGGATTGATAAACCAGTGCACTAATTGTGGCAAGGATGATCTAAGCAGATATTCAAGAATTACAGGTTATTATCAAAAAGTTGAAGGATGGAATCCATCTAAAAAACAAGAACTAAAAGACAGATATAGATTTTCTAGTTCAACCATACAAACTTAAAACTTAAAAATGAAAAATATAAAAATTGGAGGTATATTAGACCTATCTACTGTAGACTATCCTAAAAAAACTGCTGCTGTTGTGTTTATGCAGGGATGCAATTTCAGATGTCCATTCTGTTACAATCCTGATTTAATTAATGGAAAAGGAAAAGAAATCAGTATAAAAGAGATTGTAGAAAATATAAAGAAAAAAGATTTTATAGATGCAGTTGTTATAACAGGCGGAGAGCCGACATTACAGCCAGAATCACTGATTGAATTATGCAGGCAGCTAAAAGAGAATAAATTTTTAGTCAAAATTGACACTAATGGAAGCAATCCATTGCTAATCAAAGAATTGATTGATAAAAAATTTGTTGATTATATTGCTCTTGATGTAAAGGCACCCTTAAATGAAAAATATCTTGATGTAATTAAAGTAAAAAACAAGGATTTTGTTAATAAAATAAGAGATGTAATAGATATTCTCAAAAATTCCAGTATTGAATACGAATTAAGGACACCAATTGTTCCTGGACTAAATGATTCTCCTAAAGATTTAGAGCAGCATGGAAATGATGTAAAAGATGCAAAAATTTTTATTTTAGAGCAGTTTACTCCTGAAAACGGGACACTTGACAAGAGTTTTGAAAAAATAAAAAGCCCTTCATATAATGATTTGAAAGAGATTGCAAAATACTTTAAAAATAAAAAGGTAGTAATAAAAGCAAGGGAAGTTGGAGAGCAGGAAGTAAGCAGAATTAATTGTGGCTGTAATTAATTATTTTCTTTTTTGTTGATCTAATATAAATTTAATCATTTCATTACACTTTCCATAATCTAAAACAAGTTGTTTTAGTGAAATTGGAGCTTCTTTAATTAATTCATCCACTAATGTACCTTCTCCTTTATAATCAAAAAGATAAAAAATCTTTGAAAGTTGTGCTCCAATAATATCTTTCGCGCAATCAGAACAAGGATAATAAATTGTGTACATACTGCTTCCTTCTAATTCATACATTGAAAGTTGTTGCATAGCATTTCTTTCTGCATGCGTTCCTCTGCAATTTCCAGTGCCTTTTTTTTCAAAATCGACACCAAACTGATCTTTTCTACAACCTTGTACAAGACAATTTTCTACAGTACGTGGTGCTCCATTATAACCAGTAGCAACAACCCTCTTATCTTTTACAATAACAGCACCAGTTTGCAGATGACGACAACTAGATCTAGTTGCTGCCCACGCTGCTAAATACATAAAATACTCATCCCAAGAAGGTCTAATTCTTTCACTCATAATTTCAACCACAATTCCTTTTTAATATAGTTTGTTGTAAATTAAAATATATAAGAGGTTACCACAATTCTTATAAATAGATTTTTACATTTCTATTAAAAATGATTCTAGGCATAGACGAGCTTCATAAGCTTGTAAAAGAGAAAAAATTAGTTGAAGATCTCTCCGAGAGAGAATTAAAAAATCCTGAGGGTGCCGGCTTTGATTTAAGAATAGGAGAACTTTATGAATTAAAAAGTGGAGGATATTTAGGTATTGAAAAAAGAGAAACATCTGATTTAAATTTAATAGCAAAATATGAAGGAGGTAAAATTACAATTATTGAATTAAAACCAAGAACATATTATGTTATGAAAACATTAGAAAAAGTTAATACACCAAAGAATATTTTAATCTTATTTAGAACAAGAACAAATTTATTCAGATCAGGAGTTAAACTTATAACAGGTGCATGTGCACCAGGATATAATGGTGAATTAACATTTGGAATTGAAAATACTTCTGAATATCCTTTTACATTAGAAATGGGTGCAAGAGTTGCTCATGCAATGTTTCATCTAGTAAAAGGGGAAACAAAACTTTATCGTGGTCAGTGGCAAGGTGGAAGAGTAAAAACAGATGGAGAAGAAACTCAGATTTGATTATCTAACTTAGATTTATAAGTGCCCTCTTTTTCACATCTTTTTTCTATATCAAGAAGATATGCTTCTTCTTCAGATGCTGGTTCTTTAAATAATAGACCATAAGTATCACAATTAGGAATTGCTTTTTGTTCTTCTACACTAGGACATAAATTAAATTCAAGACAGGAATAACATCTTAATAAAATCCGCTCACGTAAATTAATTCCCATAATTAAATAAAATTTTCATTTTAATATAGTTTGTTATTAAGTAATATGTATAATAGTATAGGTTTATTTAAAAGGAGATTTTAGAATATAGCAATAAAAATTCATAAATGTTTTTAAATTATCAAAATAAAAAAGAGAAATGTCAACAGATAATATCTTAAATTTTAGAAAAAAATTAGAAGAAAATTATAGTAGTGAAGGAAATAAAGTTATATTTGTTCCAAAACCGCATATAAGTATTGAAGCAACAACACTAGATGATTTATATTTTAAAGCTATAGATTATGCACTAAAATATGGAAGATTATATAAAATTGATTCTGGAAGTTTTGCAGGAGAACATAGAATTGAATTTGATAGTGCAAGTCTTATTGTTACAAGTCCAACAGCAAGACCACTTGCACCAATTCCAAGAGAAGGAATACCTGTAATAACAAATGATGAAAAAATAGAAGAATATTTCTGCGATTATCTTATGGATGGATCATTAAAACCAAATGAACATTATAAATATTCATCTTGGATAGTTGGTATGCCAGAAGGAACAAAATTAGATCATAATGAAATTCCTAGAGGGACAAGATTTAATCAATTAGAATGGTGTATTAATTATTTTATAAATGCAGGTTATGGAAATAATCATTGTTCAATAACTGTGGGTTGTGCTGAGGGTTTAAAAAGATATGATTGGAAAAGTAAAAGTGATGCAGAAAAAGGTAGTACAGAATGTTTAAGACAAGTATCATTAAAAATTAAAGATAATAAACTAAATTTAACTTGTTTCTTTAGATCTTGGGATTTAGTTGCAGGAATGCCTGGAAATCTAGGTGGATTAACTAGATTAATGGAATATACTGTTGATAGTATAAATGAAAAGAAAAAAGAGTCTGCTCCATTAATCAAAACAGGAAATTTATATGCTCATAGTGATGGTTTACATATATATGAACATAATGTAGACTTTGCAAAACTCTGGGTTGGAATGACTGAATAACTCCATAACATTTATAAATAAATTCTTTTTTATTAAACTATGACAAATTATAAAATAAAAATAGATCATAAAGCATGCATCGGATGCGGAGCTTGTGCTTCTGTTTGTGATGAAGTGTTTGAAATGAAGGAAATTAATAGAGAATATAAGGCAGTTGCAAAGAAAAAAGAATCTTCAAG
>JAHIVQ010000024.1 GCA_018816585.1 Nanobdellota archaeon | reverse complement strand
TTCAGGAGCTGTTGAAAATGGATTTGATTACCAAAAAGATAAGCAATATGATATAGAATGTGATTTTGATGAAAATTACATCAATTCATTAATAGTAGTAAAGGGAATGGTCTATGAGAAAAGCAAAGTAAGAGGACCAGCGCTAACTCCTTATAATACACTTGAATTTGCAACAGAAGGGCATATTAATGGATTTGTAGAATAATTCTTAAATATATCCTAAAACCATTACAAAAACAGCACTTATTAAAGCTAAAAAATAAATTGATTTATTCCAATCATAAACTTTTCTTCCATCAAACTGCCATAATGGAATTAAATTAAATATTGCTAACCAGGAATTAATTATGAATCCATAACTGCCAATAGTCTTTATTATTTCTAAAGGTGAAAATGATACTCCTAAAAAGATTATGGCTAAAACTATATTTGTTAATGGCCCTACTAAAGAAATTTTTCCATTTTTCTCTCTGTTAATATTACCTGAAATCATTACTGCACCAGGTGCAACAAATATAAAACCAAAGAAACTCATTAAGACTGCAAGTATTAACATAATATCAAATGAACGAAATTCTGCAAAGCAGTGATATTTCTGTGCAAGCATCTTATGCGCAAGTTCATGAAGCAAAAAACCAGAACCAACTGTTATTCCTGCTATTATAAAACCAGTTATAAAATCAAGAGAACCAGTTAATAAAACACTGAAAGCTACACTTATAGCTAACCATGCCTTTCCAAGATCTATTAATTCTCTTGATGAAAATTTCATTTAATTAAAAAGATTTATATATTTAATATAGTTTCGCTTTCTATGATTGAAAAAACTCTTATATTATTAAAGCCAGATGCTGTACAGCGCGGATTAATTGGAGAAATTATTTCTAGATTTGAAAAACTTGGATTAAAAATAGTTGGGATGAAAATGCAGCATATAGACAAGGAATTTGCAGGAAAACACTATTTTGATGTTGAAAAAAGAAATGGTAAAAAAATATTTGATAATAGTCTATCTTTCTTGACAGAAGGCCCTGTTATTGCAATGTGCATAGAAGGTGTTGACTCAATTGAAGTTATAAGAAAAATTATAGGCTCAACAGAGCCAAAAAGTGCATTGCCTGGAACAATAAGAGGAGATTATTCTCATGTTTCATATGGACATGCTGATTTCAAGAATAGTGCTGCAAGAAATTTAGTCCATGCATCTGCAAACAAGGAAGATGCTGAAAGAGAATTAAAATTATGGTTTGATAAAAAAGAACTGCATTCTTACAAGACAGTTCATGAAGTGCATACTTTATAAAATAGATATTTTTAAAGATAAATATTTAAGAATATTTGATTCTTCTTATAAATATGAATAAATTTATAGAATTTGGTCCTTATGAAGATGCTTATGAATCACTTAAAAAATGTTGTGATAATTATACTATAAGAAAATATGGAGAATTACCATTTAGTTTTGCCCCACAAAAAGAAGTTATTAAAAAACTAGAGATAACACCAGGATTATTTTTTGCTTCTGGAAATAGTTGGGAAAGTATATTAAAACGTATGGAATCTTGGGAATGGATTGCTCGTATTAATAAAAAAGGGCTAGAAGACATACTTATTATTTCATTAAAAGAAGCTGAAAGTGAATCTTAGGAATAGAATATAATTAATAAAAAAAGATTTTTAAAAAATTAAATTAAATCCTTTAGTTTTCCAAAGTCATAAATCTTGTTTTCTACTGCAAAGACTTCAAAGTTTTCAATATTCTGCTGCAAAAATGGACTGAGTAATTTTTCTTTGGTAATATCTGAACCTTGAGTAACTAAATTCATTGAAGGCATTACAATTAATAATTTATTTTTCCATTTTCCCTTTAAAAAACACTTATATTTTTCATCTTTTCTTTCCTTGAAAGTAATAGATGGATGCTCATGGCCCATTATTAATATTTTTGATTTTTTAAAATCTTGATCATCAGGTATTTTATTTCCATGACAGATATAAATATCATTTACAGAAAAATAATCCTTAATCTTAATATTCTTCTTTTTGGCAATAGGTTCAAGTATACTGTCATGATTTCCCTTAATAAGAATTATTTCTTTGTTATTAAATAAATCAAGAATTTTCATTGTATCATTCCATTCTTGCTGTGATATTGTCCCAAATTCGTGCTTTAAATCACCATTTATTATAATTTTTTTAGGATTTACTCTATCTAAAATATTATTTATTTTTTTTACTAAATCTTCTAATTGAAATCTTGGTATTAAAACTCCTTCCTTATTCAAAAATTCTTCATAACCTATATGTAAATCTCCAAGAACTAAAGTACTCTCTTTTTCCAGGTATAAAGCCAAATCAATTATTTCTATGTTTTTTGATATATGCATTACAATGGATCCTCTTCCATCACTTCTCTTAGCAAAGACTCTGCATCATAATCTTTAATTAAATCAGCTGCACCGCATGCAGGGCAGTTATTTGGCATATTGCCTGTTCTAGTCTTAAACCTGTATGAACAACTCTTACAAAGGTATTTTACCATACTTTTAAGATGAAAAATTAATATTTAAATCTTATTGTTTTTATTTATTTATCTTTGCAATGACATAAGAGTGCATTCTCTTTATAAATTCAATTCTATCCTCCATTTTTAGAACATCCAAGTAGCCTTGTAATACTAAATTAAAGGCAAAAGGGCTTGGCATATTAGTAGCAACCTGCTTAATCTTTATCTTTCCATTCTCTATTTTTTTTAAAATTAAAGAAGCATTGTCAATATCCATTAAATCCTCAAGTACTTCACGTCTTGCTTCTTTTAGTATTGAAAAATCATCAGAAATCCTCCTTACAGCATTAATCAGTATCATTGAGCTTACCTGCTGCCTTCCAACTCTCTTTTCTCTTCCTTTATATCTTCTTAATATCATTAAAGATCTTGTTGCACAGTGCCTGAATCTTCTCTTAAGTATTTCAGAATTTTCAATTGCTAATTTCATTACCTTTCTTAATTCATCTGATTTTATTAAACTAAATGATTTCAGGACCTGAATTTTCTTATCAGAGCAAATGTAAAAACCATTGTCACTTATACCAATATCAACATCCTTGTGCTCGCTTCTGAAAACAGCAAATGCTATTGCTCTTGAGAGAACATCATTTACTCTTCTCCCATATAATGAATGGAATACAACATATTTTTTCTCTTCATCATTAAAAAATTCAACAACTAATTCTTTTTCATCAGGTATTTTTGAAAATAAAAATTGCTCCTTGAAATATTCATAAATTGCATTTGCAGCATTCTCATCAACATACAAATAATCATTAATGAATTTTATTACTTCTTCCTTGGATTTTTTTAATTCAAATTTTTCTCTCATTAATTTCCTGAATCTGTTTATATCATTAGCCAAGTCAAAACTTAATGGAAGCATTTCAGAAAACCATGAAGGTATTGTTGGCTTCTGTCCAGGAGAAGCAGAAACATAAGCAACCATTCCTTTTGCATATAAAAATTTGTAAGTTGAACCACCAAGAACAAAAATATCATTTCTTTTTAGTTTTTCCAGAAAAGCCTCATCTATATGTCCAATACTTTGATCATTTATTTTTACAGTAACAAAAGATTCTTCTGGTATTGTACCAATGTTTGTCATATGTATAACTCTTGCTAATTTTCCTTTCTTGCCAATCATTCCAGTTTCTTGATCATACCAAATTTTTGCATAAACATACCTGTCTTCTAAAGAAATATACTTTCCTGACAAGTAATCGATTATGCTCATGAAATCTTCTTTTGACAATTCAGAATAACAATAACTTTTCTTTATTAATCTCAATAATGAATCAATATGAATTCTTTCAGTTACTGCAATTCCATCTATCTGCTGCGCTAAAACATCAAGGCAGTTTCTTGGTATATGTATCTTGTCTATTTTTCTCTCAACAAGATTTTTTAGCAAGACAGCACACTCAACTAAATCATCGCGATCAAGAACAATAAATCTTCCTTTTATTGTATCATGCAATGCGTGCCCGCTTCTTCCGATTCTTTGCCCGCCACGAGCAACAGACTTAGGGCTTCCAAGTAAAATAACTAAATCAATATATCCAATATCAATTCCAAGCTCTAAAGATGTCGAACAGACTATTACTTTAAGTTTTCCCTCTCTTAATCTTTCTTCTATATTTAACCTATGTTCTTTTGATAAAGAACCATGATGTGCACCTATATTTTCAGTATAATTTTGTGGAAATTTTTCTTTTAAATGATGCACAACTCTTTCAGTTGCACTTCTTGTATTTGTAAATATTAAAGTTGTTTTATGCTGCTGTACTAATTGATCAAGTAAAGTATAAAGTGCATTATGACTTTTTTCAAATGTTGTATTTATTAAATCAGGAACAGGAGAAAGAACCTTAATATCCATTTTCTTGTTTAAATCAATCTTAACTATCTTACAATCTCTATCACCAACTAAAAACTTGGCTATTTCTTCTATTGGTTCTGCAGTAGCACTTAAACCAATTCTTGTTATTTCCTCTTCACAATAATACTGTAATCTTTCTAAAGATAAAGATAAATGAACTCCTCTTTTATTTTCAGCCAAAGAATGAATTTCATCTATAATACAATATTTAACATTTTTAATTAATTCTTTAAATTTTATTGAACTTAACATTAAAGCCAAAGATTCTGGTGTTGTAACTAAAATATGTGGTGCATTTTTCAGCATTTTTTGTTTTTCATATGTTGTTGTATCCCCTGTTCTAACACTTACCTTTATTCCAAATTTTTTACCTGCTAATCTTTCCATCTCATGAAGTGGAGTTTCAAGGTTGAAAAATAAATCATTATTCAATGCTTTTAATGGGCTTACATATATTACATATACTTTATTTTCCAGCATATTATTTTCAGATAAAGTAATTAATTCATTTAAAATTGATAGAAAAGCCGTTAATGTTTTCCCTGAACCTGTTACAGCAGAAACCAAAGTATTTTGTCTGTTATGAATATTAAGAACAGCATATTTTTGTGGCATGCAAAATTCCTTGAATTTAGATTTAAACCAAGTGCTAACTATTGGATTCAGTACTTTAAAGATTTCTTCATCTTCATATGGCTTCTCTTGAAATTCTATCATTATAAAAAATTAATAATTTTATTTATAAATCCTGCGCGCATAGCTTACAAGTTGCAATTTACTGCAAAATATATATTAAAGAATATAAATCTTATGAATTGGTCTTAAAAAGATTTCTTAATTTATCTAATTCCCATTGTGTATATATCTCTGTCTCTTTTAAATTTGAATCTTTAACTTCCCTTACAAGCATATCTTCAAAAGATAAATTTGCAAGTTTACATGCTCTTATTGTTTGCTTTAGTCTATAATTAGGGAGGGCTTTTAATAATTTATCAAATCTTTTAATTCCCTTGTCTAAATTATATTGATGACCAAGATATTCTAGACTTAGGGTATCATTGTTATTAAAAATAAGAGTAATTACCCCAGTTGAATTAAAGCTTGCTTCATAACCTAATTGGTATACATCTCTATTTTTCATAGATTGTGGCCATATGTTTGATTTTCTTAATCTACCATATTCTAATCTATTTAAATAAGGATATAAAACTGCATCAATCCTTTTTGTAAAATCTTTAGTTTCCATAACTACTTATAAGTTACTAATACTATATAAATCTTGCTACCAATAGATTTTTATATATAAAAATAATACATTTAAAGAGGAAAAATGCCAAAAAAGAGTATAAAGAAAAAAGCTGTAAAGAAGGTTTCAAAAACAAAAAAACCTGTTAAAACAAAGAGTCCTAAAACTGTAAAAATAAGAGCAGTAAAAGAAACAAAAAAACAAATAGGAACAATAACTCATTTCTACAATCATATTAATGTAGCAGTTGTATTATTAATAGATACTATTAAAGAAGGAGATACAATTTCAATTGAAGGTGAAACAACCAATTTTAAACAAAAAGTTAGTTCAATGCAGATTGATATGAAGCCAATAAAGATAGCAGTTAAAGGTCAGGAAATTGGTTTGAAGGTTAAAGATAGAGCAAGAACTCATGATATTATTTATAAAATAGAATAAGTCTTAGTAATTAGAAAGTCTTATAAATAGAAAAAGAACAAAATAAAAAGCATAATGAAACTTTTTCTTTATGTGAATTAATACGGAGGAAAGCGATAATGAGAGATTTTGACAGAGGCTTCAAAAGAGATTTTGGACCTAGAGAAATGCATAAAGCAGTTTGCTCAGAATGTGGACAAGAATGCGAAGTTCCATTTAAACCTACAGAAGGCAAGCCAGTTTATTGTAAAGATTGTTATAGAAAGAAGAAACAATTCTAATTCTTTAAAACTATAAGAAAATTTATTTAAATTATTTTTTATTTTTTTATTATCACACAGAATTTTATAAAATTGACAGCAAAAAATTTAAACTCTGAAATACTGTTAAAACTATGACAAACAAATTTAACAGGATAAAGGCGGCAAATGATGTAATAGAAGCAATAAACAAGAACAAATTCTCCTTCCAGCACTATGCTGTTGAAACAATAATTGAGATGAGGGCAGAACAGATGGCTCTTTCAAGATTATTGAGCAAGAAGAAATTAATACATCCAAAAGAGCTTAATACAGAAATAATTAAAGTCAAAAGAATACTTGCAAAGAATCTTAAAAATATGAAAAAGGTTATGATAAAATAATTTTATCTAGAAGAGCTAGCCTGTCTTTCTAATTCAAGTTTTTTAGCAATAGCCTGGCTTCCCTGATCCATCTTATAAGCTTTAATAATTTCATCAGCCAAGCAAGAAGCAATATCTTTTTTATTATTGAATGATTTTGAATATGCTCCCTGAGTCATCTGTCTTAAAGCAAGATCAATTCTTCTTTGAGGTGAAGTTTCAACAGCTTGTGGATAACGAGCACCACCATATTCAATACTTGTTATTTCTTCCCTTGGAGCAGCATTTTCAAGTGCTTTTACAAAAACTTCAATAGGATTCATTTTTAATTCATTTTCAATTTTTTTAAAGGTTTTGACAATAATATTATAAGTTTTAATTGATTTGCTTGTATTATGCCCAGAACTCATTCTATGTTTTTTACCTCTATGACCAGAAACTCTTAATTTACATATTAATCTTTCAACAATATTTGTGTACATTGCCTTATGGAATCTTTGCCTATTTCTTCCAGCAGATTTTGGTATAATAACAGGATCTAAATTTATATAAGGTTTTAATCCAATGTCTGTTACATTAACATTAGCATCCCATAATCCAAATAATTTATAATCCATTTTATCTTCTACCTTTTTCTATCTTGCCTGATCTTAAATCTTTTAATGACTGATCATTTACTTTTATAACCTGCCATCTTATACCTGGAATATCCCCTTTAGCACGTCCTTTAGTACCACCAATACATTGTATGATAACTTCATCATGTTCAGCAACAAAATTAGTTGCCTTATCACCAGGCAAGAATGCGCTTATTCTCTTTCCATTTTTTATTAATTGAACTTTAGCTATTTTTCTTTTTGCTGAGTTTGGCTGCTTTGCCTCTACTTCTGCTTTTTCAAGCACTATAGCTCTAGCTTGATGAGTTCCTCTTAATGGGTCTGACTTTGCTTTTAATCTTAAAACACGTCTCTTAAACCACTGATTACTCCA
>JAHIVQ010000023.1 GCA_018816585.1 Nanobdellota archaeon | reverse complement strand
ATTTGGTTTAAATCCTATTTCTTTTAATGCACCATTATATCTTCCAAAATATCTCCTAAAAACAATTTCACTCGGAAAATTTTTATATTTATTAATTTCTCTAACCGATGGAACTTTACCTAATTCTTTTATTTTATTTTTTAGAAAATTTAGTATTTCTCCTTTAGAATAAATTTTCTTATTAATTTTAAGCCCACTTTTAATTAATGCATTATTCCAAGAACCAAAGTGTTGAATATATGTATCTGAGTGAGGGCAATCTTTATCTTCATTTATCTCTTTTGCTTTTGGAGTCCTTTTTAGTTCTTTGACCTTTTTTCTTAATAAATATATTAATTCCTTTTTGTTATATTTATTATTCATATTCTACTTATGTTTTAGTATTTTATAAACCTTATGCGTCCATTATACAAGTAAACTTAGATCTATTATTCAAAAATATGTATGCCCTGATAGAGCTCGTAATCTAATGATTTTTTATCAGTGCCTTTTATCTCATTTGTTGAAAAAACATGTATTTCATTGTTTTTAGAAAGTC
Source organism: Nanobdellota archaeon (assembly GCA_018816585.1). GTDB lineage: Archaea > Nanobdellota > Nanobdellia > SCGC-AAA011-G17 > JAFCDX01 > JAHIVQ01. The sequence continues at coordinate 17,506 of JAHIVQ010000023.1, read as the reverse complement.
TTTTTGCTATCTCATATACTCTATTCCAGACTCCACATATGCTTGGATATGAATAAGGGCAGATTAGTGCTATTTTCATAGAATAATAATTCTTAAGGCATTTATAAATTTGACCTATTTCTGTAAATAAAAATAAAAAAAGAATTAAATTAAAGGAGATATAAGCACATATAATGCCCAAATCATCAATACCATCATTATTAGTGTTGATAACCATGCTCTTTCTGGATGTTCAATAATTGCTTTTCCTAGAGCCTTCATTTCTTTAGGATAAGGTAATAAATACAATCCCATTACTAATAATCCTATGAAGAAAGCAGTTATACTACTGATTGCATCAAATCCTCTTATAATCAAAAAAAACATTAATGCAATAAGAAGCACCAATTCAAGCAACATGTAAATTTTTTCTACTCCTTTTTTCCTAAAAACAAAGTTTAACCACTTCATGGCAAATTTTCTGTTTAAAGAATAGAATAAAGTTAATTTTATTACTCCCCAGATCAATATTATTACTAATATTATTTCTAGTGCATTCAAACTATCACCTCCTAAATATCTTTGTTTTTATTATTTAAAAATATTTCTAAATGAATGTTTTAAAAGCATAATAAATTTCTGTTAAAAGCCTGTGCTCTTTGATATCTTTTATTAATCTTTTAGCCAAGTAACTTGGCCTGAAATAAAATTCTCTGTAAGCTTTATGATAGTATTTTTCTAGAATATCCCATGATAAATTTGGATGATCATAGACTTTTGAAGCACTATGGAAATTATATTTTGACCAGTCTTTTGTTTTTATTATTCCCTGTTTTTCCCATTCATAAAATAATGGAGTGCTAGGAAAGGGTACTGTTATTGTAAATTTTGCATAATCAGAATCAAGTTCTTTTGAAAATTTTATTGTCTGATTCATAGTTTCTATTGTTTCTCCTGGCAAACCTAACATATAGAAAGCAACAGTTTCTATTCCTACTTTTTTGCATAAATCAAATGCTTTTTTAATCTGTTCAAGAGTTTCACCTTTATTTATTTTTTTAAGTAATTCTGGATTGCCTGTTTCAACTCCTAAATAAATAGAATAACATCCTGCTTCTTTTACTTTTCTTATAAATTCTTCATCAATACAATCACATCTTACACCACAAGCCAGAACCCATGTAAACTTTTTATTTAATCCTTTTTCAATTATCAAGTCACATATTTTTTTTGCCCTGTCTAATTTTGTCGAAAAATTATCATCCCATATATGTATCTCTTTAAACCCTGAATCTAGCATATGCTCAATTTCCTTGATAACTTTTTCTGGTGATTTAAATCTGAATGTTCTTCCAAAAATATCTTTATTGCAATAAGTGCAGCCATAAACACATCCTCTGCTTGTTTCTATTGGACCAACTGGCTGGTTTCTCGTTGTCAATTTGCTTGCTTTATATTTTTTTAAATCAAATAAATGCCATGCTGGTAAAGGTAGTGTATCAAGATCCTTAATCAGTTCTCTTCTTGGATTTATTTTAATTTCCTCTTTATCTTTATAACCAATACCTTTTATATCCTTTAGATGTTTTGATTTTATTAATTCTTTTAGTGTTACTTCTCCTTCTCCAAGAACAACTATATCAAATTTAGTTTCTTCAAGTGTTTCTCTTGGAAGTGCACTTGGATGAACTCCTCCTGCAATAGTTATTATTTTTTTGTTGTAATTCTTTGCCATGTTTGCAATTTCTTTTGCCTCATTGTATAGTGGAGTTGTAAATGTCACACCAAGATATTCAGGATTAAATTCCTGAAGTTTTTCACTTAAATCTTTTAATGGATCTAGTGATGTTGAAAGATCAAGAACTTGTGTATCAACTTTTTCCTGCTCAAGAACAGCTGCTAATGAAGCTAAAGAAATAAGAGGCATTTCAGAAACAGCAGCCTTCAATTTACCTGTTTTATATATTTTTATCGAGCTTGGCGGGTTTATAAGTAAAAATTTCATTTGTTTAGTATATATTTCTTGAACATGCTCCCTATTTCTTTTAACTGATCTATTGTCAGGTTTTCAATAATAAATTTTGATAGTACCTTTGGCCTTAGATAAAATTCTAATATTGCTTTTTTCTGTAATTTCTTTACTTCTTTTATATCATTAAAACCTTCAGGTAGTATTGAGGGTTTTGAATATTCACATTTATTTAAATTTATATCCTTAAGTTTGCCTTCTTTTTCCAGGCATTCATAAATATCTGATCCAACTAACGGCTGGAATAATGAGAAGCTTGCCCTGTCAAGAGGCAGTTCTTTTGCAAACTTTATTGTCTTTAGTATATCTTCTTTAGTTTCTGTTGGATAGCCTATTATAAAAAATCCTTGCGTTCGTATTCCTATCTTATGAGCTAAATTAACTATTTCTCTTACCTTATCAAAATTAAGGAATTTTTTCATATCTTTTTGTATTTTTTCTGATCCTGATTCAATTCCAACAGCCATAGCATAACATCCTGACTCTTTCATTCTTTTTAATAACTCCTCGTCAAGTGTTTCTATTCTTAATCCATTAGGGCACCACCATTCAAGATTTATATTTTCTTTAATCAATAAATTACAGAATTCCATTGCCCTCTCTTTATTCATAGAAAAATTATCGTCCCATATTTCAAATTCTTTTATATGATATTTTTCTTTCAAAAATCTTATTTCTTCTATTATATTTTTTGGTGTTCTATATCTGAATTTTTTTCCTGAGAGTTTACCTGCTGAACAAAAAGTACATGAGAATGGGCAGCCCCTGCTTGTTAATATGGGAGCAGAAGGGTATTTTTTCATGAAATACATTTTTGGGTATTCAGAAAATTTCATTAATTCATAATCTGGATATGAAATTTCATCAAGATTGTCAATAAATCTCATTTCATTGAATTTCATTTTTCCTTTTTCTTTATAACCAAGATTTGCAACCTTCGAGAAACTTTTTTTATTTTTTAATGATTCTATAAGCTCATAAAATCCTAATTCAGCTTCACCTTTAAATATAAAATCAACATTTTCATTGCATAAAACATGTTCTGCATCATTTGATGCATGAGGACCACCAATTATAGTTATAATATTTTTATCTATATTTTTTATCTCTTCACAACATTTTATAGCAGATTCAATTTCCATTGTAAATGCAGTCATACCAACTACATTAGGTCTAGTTTCTTTAATATATTCAGAAAACTTTTTATGATCATATTTTTCTTTTAAACAATCTAATATTGCAATATTAATATTTTTAACTTTATTTTTTAAATATGCTGCTAAGTAACCAAGACCTATAGGAGGTAATATTACGTGCATATCTGAGGGTACCTTAACAAGTAAAACTTTCATTTTAATCTACAATCTTATAATTAAATTCCTTAATTTTTTCATACCAATCATTACTATTGTTTATTACATAACGTGCAGCTTTTATTCCCATATCTATACAATGGTCCATATTATTATAATTGAATAAACCTTGCCTGCCATTAGTTATTAAATTCTGTATATTACTTAAGTAAGTTAAAATAATATTTAAATTCTTTTTGAATTCTAAATCATATACAGGATAAACATCTTTTAATTTTGCTGAGAAATATTCAGAAACATCATTTCTGCTAAGAATATTTACTTTTTCTAGATCTGCAATTACTTTTTCATATAATTCTTTATTGTTTAATTTAAATAATTCTGAATCTGCATCACATGTTATTTCAACTGTCAAAACAGTTTTGTCATTTGGTATCATGTCTTTGGAAAAACCCTTTTGCTCTGATATTCTGTTAAAGATTATATCTTTTTCAGGATAAAATATCCAGTTATCATTGAATAATCCATCTTTATTCGCAACAATATAAAATAATATTAATGGCCTGTACTTTAATGAATCAGCAGCATCAATTATTTCCTGTGGTGCATTAAGTAATTTTGGAAGCTCTTTTATTGGAATTGTTGATATAATAAAATCAGGTTTCATTTTCTTCACTTTACTTTTCTCTTTTATTTTTACTTCTTCTATAAAATTATCATTTAGTTTCATTTCTGTTATATAAGAATTAAATAAAATATTTCCATTATTCATCTCAATATTTTCTTGCATCTCTTCAGCTAAACTAATAATACCATATTTTGGATAGTAAAATTTATCTGCACTTATTTCTGGATTTTTTTTCTTTATTAACATATTTTTTAATAAAGCACTTAAACTTGGAACAGAAACTCTTATACTTGCTAGTTCTTTATCTAATTCTTTTGGATTACCCCATACTTTTTCTGCATACGGCTTAAAAACTAATTCATAAATTCCTTTACCAAATCTGTTTGTTAGATAATCTTCATATGAAATCTCTTTTTTGTATACAATATTTTTTGCTTTTCTTAAGCCAAATGAAAATCCTGCTTTTATACCTATTAGAGGATTCATTTTAAGTAGTATATCTTTTAATCCTATAGGATAATCATAGTATTTTCCTTTTAGATATATTTTTGACCTCTTTTCAATTTCTAATAGATTTTCTTCTTTGACTAATGATTTGATTTCATTCATTATTTCAGGAATTTGTGTATATATTTTATGAGGACCATAATCAAGATTAAAATTCTTATGCTTGAAGGTGCTTGAAATTCCACCTAATTTATCTTGTTTTTCTATAACAGTTACATTATTATCTGCTTCTGCAAGCTTCCAGGCACTTGTTAAACCTGTTAATCCTCCGCCCAAAATTAGTATATTTTTCATAATATTTTGTTAAAAATAAGCTTTAAATGCTTTTTGAATTAATTATCTCTTTCTTGCTAAAACAAGAGTTTGACCCAACCAATAAGGTATTAATAGACTATCAAGATGAAATAATTTAACAAAACTATTCCCTATTTTATATAAAAATTTATTATAAGCCTGCATTCTATATACTAAATAACCAAGACTTAAGCTTTGGAAGTGCTTTTTTATCTTTATTACATCAAAACCAGTTTCATTTAAAATCTTTTTAATTGTTTTTTTGTCAAAATAAAATAAATGGACACTTAACAAGAATATCCATCTTTTACCCATTGCTTTTGAAACAGGACTTCCTATATCTGGATAATTGACAACTAACAAGCCATTTTTTTTCATTATTTTGTTGCATTCTTCAAGTGTCTTTTTAGGATCTGCAACATGTTCAAGAACATCCCATAAAGTTATTACGTCGAATTCATCATCTTTAAATTTATTTTTTTTATCAAATAAAGTTCCTTGCTTTATTTTTATTCCATAATTTTTAAGTGCCCAGTCACATAACCATTTGTTTGGTTCTATACCTTCTACATCCCATAATTTATCTTTGGCTACTTTTAGAAAAGATCCGCCTGCAGTTCCAATATCTAATATTTTTCCTTTTTGTGAATATTTATCAATTAATTTCAAGGATTTCTTAAAAGTTAGTTCACGCCCTCTTGTTTGTGAGACAAATAATTCATCTGATCCTTCAGAATAACCAGAAACAATTTCCTTTTCAGTTAGTCTAGGATTTACATATTTTAAACCACAATTTTTGCATCTAACAATTTGATCATTTCCTATTACATTGCTTGAAGAAGTGTATTTTTTTGTTAAATCTATATTTTCATCCTTTAATCCTTTATGAACTACTTCATATTCTGAACTTCCACATAAATTACATTTTATATATTCCATCTTAATTTACAAACCTATATTTTATTAATGTCCAGACAGCTTCAAATCCATCTCTAAATTTTATCTTTTTTCCTTCTTTTAAAGTTCTTGGATTATATTTTATTGGAATTTCATAAATTTTATAACCTTTTTTTCTTACTTTGGCTGTTACTTCGGGGCAGAATTCGAATTTTGTACATTTTAAATTTATATTTTTTATTACATTTGTTTTGAACACTTTATAACATGTTGGTTCGTCTGTTATTTTTGCATTATATAATATATTTGCAAGTATTGTTAAAATCCTTCCACCATAATAATATTCATAATATGATTTTGAGTGTTTAGATTTCATATTTTTTATTAGATTCCCTTTTAATCTTGAGCCATAAACAACTTCTGCTTTTCCTTCTTCTATTGGTTTAATTAATTCATAATAATCATTTGGGTCATATTCAAGATCAGCATCTTGTATTATTACAATATCTCCTGTAACTTCTTTTATGCCTGATCTTATTGCCATACCTTTTCCATAATTTTTGTCATGAAATACTTTTTTTATATTTTTATCTTTAACTTTTTGAAGCCATCCCCTTGAACCATCTGTACTATAATCATCAATTATTATAATTTCTTTATCTAGTTTAACCTCATTAATTCTTTTAAGAAGTTCTTTTATTGTTCCATTTTCATTATATAATGGGATGATTATTGATAATTTCATATTAAGTCAGTCCAGACCTCCACTCATCATGTAATGGCATTTCTTTGGTTACCTTATATTTTAAACCCTCCCCTATATAATAAAATGCTCTGAATGAATTATCTGTATTATTCAGACAGTATACTTCTCCGGTTCCATAATGGTATAAGTTTAATCCTATAGATTCACACTGATTAATCATTGTTGTTCTATTTATATTATAAATATAAAATCCAAAAGAAGCAAATATAATTAATATTAGGATTAAATAGATAATATATTTCTTATAATTAATATTATTTTTAACTACCTCCTTATTTATAATGAAATCTTTCTGTTCTGCTTCTTCATTGTCTTTTTTCAATAAATATATTAAATAGATAGGAGTTAATATTGATATTATTATTGCAAAATAAAGAATTATATGCCCAATTAAATCAATTATTCTATACATAAATCCATGTATTTTATAATCATCATATGAGTCCTTTAAATATCTTAGAGGATAATAGAACCAATCATGTGTACTTTGTACATATTCATAAATTCCTGGTTTAATTACTACCTCAGTTTTATAGATATTATAATAAGGTACTCCTGTTATTTCATTATATCCTCCTCCACCATATAATGTACCAACTAGTTGTGCATTTTGTTTAAAAAAATCAGAAACTCCTTCCATAGATTGATTGAATGCGTCGTTAGTTACAGTTCCCCAACCACAGTCATCTATAGCACATTCTATAAAATATGCAGGAGCTGATTCATTATTACCACCCATTTTATCCAGATTATTATTAAAATCTCCTAATAAACCAGATTCCAAATAAAATTTATCATTAAATATCCAAGCTATTCTTCCACGATATGTTCTAGAATCTACAAAGACAATAGCATTATTTTCTATATTTGTAATAGCATAATCGCGCATTTGTATGTTGGCACTTTTTGTTGTTAAACTATTTATTAATGGTTCTCCAAGAGGTATAAAGAATATATTTAAGATAAAAATTATTACTAAAGAAATTAATAAAATGTTTTTGTATTGATGTTTAATTTTTTCTTCTATAAATACTAAAGAAGAGGAAGCAAAAATTGCCAATAGAGGGATATAACTAACAAAATGAGTAGTTAATAGAGCTGAACCACTTTGTATTAAAAATGGAACTATCATTATTATTACAATTAATTCTTTCCATAGTATGTTTTGTTTGTTTATATAAATTAAGATAATACCTAATATTCCCAATAAAAGTATAATTGGATCTAATATTAGAAAAGCATTTTTAATCATATTAAACGCACCTACAAACAGATTAATAATAGAAAATCCTTCATCATATCCCAATTGACCAGAATACATTTCTTTATTAATATTAAGGAATTTAGCAAACATTACATCTACTACTCCCTTGTCTTGGTATAATAATACATTATAGATTATTATTGGGCTAAATATAAGTAATATAATTAAAATAAATTTTATTCCTTGTTTCCAATCTTTTACCTTTAATATCTCTTTTTTATTCTCTGCAGTTTTATATTTATAATAAATATAGGCTATACCAAAACCTAATGCAAAGAATAAGGCTATAGATTTAATTAATGCTGCAATACCTAAAAAAAATGCAGCTAAATAAGATAATCTATCTTTCTTCAATTCTTTTATAAAAAAATAGAGTGCTAATAAAACAAAGAACATCATTGCTATATCCATTTCAATCAAGGTATACCTTATAGTAAATGGGGAAATCGCCAGTAAAAATGATGCTATAATCGCTACTTTCTTGCTGAATAATTCCTTAGCTACCAAATAAATTGCTATTATTGATAATATCCCAAAAAAGAAGCTTAAAAATCTTGATGCAAAAGCAGTTACTCCAAATATATGATATGAAATATCTGTTAAATAAAACCATAATGTTGATTGCACCATTGTACCTATTTTATTAGTGGATAAAATGTTGATTGCATGTGGTCCATGAACCATTTCATCACCAAGAAAAGAGATACTATTAACTAATAAATATCGTAAAATTCCCCCAATAATTATAAAAAGAATTAGATATTTTCGATAATCATCAGAAAAGATGAATTCTATTATCTTATTTGAAATGCTTTTATTTTCCATATTATTTTTTATTTTTGTTATTTATATATTTAATTAGTCTTAAAATATTCCTAATAGAAATTTCAATCCATCATAGTTTCTTTTTAAATCATTAAAAGATCTTATAGATATAATCCTATTTAAAATATAAGTGGGTCTAAAGTAAAATTTTCTGAATGCTAATTTTTGTATATTCCTTAATTCATCTGCATTTTTATATCCATTTGGTATATATGAAACTTCTGTCATTTTTTGCCAGCCTTCTATTAATTTACCTTCTTTTATTGCAGTTTCATAAAGTTTTGTTCCATATTCAGGATAAGTTAATCTAAATGCTGCAGTGTTTAGTCCTAATTCTATTGCAAAGTTAATTGTTTTCATCGCCTTTTCAGGAGTTTCACCTGGTAGACCTAACATAAAGGAGCCCCTTATCTCTATTTTGTGTTTATGGCACCATTCACAAGCTTTTCTTGCCTGCTCTAAGGTTGTTCCTTTATTTACAACTTTCAATAATTCTTCGTCTCCTGTCTCGAATCCAAAATAAACACCCCAACAACCAGACTCTTTAGCTAGTTTTAACATCCTATCTGTAACGTGATCTACTCTTCCAAATGCAGACCAAGATAACTTTATATTATTCTCTTTAATTAAATTAGAGAATCTTTCTATCCAAGATTCGTTTATTAAAAATTCATCATCTAAGAAATCAATTTCTTTTATTCCATATTGATTTTGCAATAAAATTATATTTTCAATTATTCTTTCAGGACTATGCCTTCTATATACTTTAGAATTAACTCCTGCTTCAAAACAGAACGCACATTTTTTCCATGTACAACCTCTAGATGTAATCATTGATATTGCTGGTTTTTTCTTATATTGATCTGGTAAAGGACAATATAAATTAAAGTTTAATAAATGCCATGCTGGGTTTGGTAGGTCATCTAATTTCATTAATGTTGGCCTTTTCTCAGTTAATATAATCTTTTTATCTTCTTTGTATGCTATTCCTTTTATATTAGATAAGGATTTCTTATTTTCTATAGCTTCAATTATTTCTACTATAGTTATTTCTCCTTCTCCTATTACAGAAATATCTATTCCTGGATTTTCCTCTAATATTTTTTCTGGAAAACAACTAACATGGGGTCCTCCTAAAACAATTTTTCCATTAAAATTTTTTCTGATTAGAGGGATTAAATTTTTTATTTCTTTATAATGTGCATTTGTAACAGATATACCAATTAAATCATAATCCAATCTTTTTACTTCTTTTGCAGTTTCTTCACAAGATAAATTACTTGCTTGTGCATCTAATATTTTTACAGAATGACCATTTTTTTCCAGGATAGCTCCTATATAGCAAAGGCCTAGATTAGGTAATTGTCCAACTTTTATATTGCTTTTAGAACCAAATCCTTCTTTAATAAAATCATATGGAGGGGTTATAAGCAATACTTTCATAGAGATTTTTTCGGAATATAATTTAAATAATTTTCTATCCCACCGATTATTTTATAAATATATCGAAATCAGTATTAAAATGGATCTTTCGATAATAGTACCTGCTTATAATGAGGAAAAGAGAATAACTAATTTTTTGTCTGAATTGTCTCTTTTTGGTAAGAATAATTTAAAAGATTATGAAATTGTTATAGTTGATGATGGTAGTACAGATAATACACGAGAAGTTATCAAAGATTTTATAAAAAGAGATAAAAAAATAAGATTAGTTAGCTATCCTAAAAATAAAGGTAAAGGTTATGCAATAAGAGAAGGAATTTTTTCTTCAAATGGAAATAAAATTATATTTATTGATGCTGATGGTTCAATTAGGCCTGATCAGATACCTTTAATGCTCAAGGAATTGGAACAATATGATTGTGTTGTAGGAAATAGAAGAGATAAGGATTCCCAAGTTACCACTTCTAAATATAGAGATTTTACACAAAGATTATTCAATAGTATAGTTATGATTCTTTTTAATAGCAAGATTAATGATAATCTTTGTGGATTTAAAGGATTCAAAAAAGAGGTTGCACTTGATTTGTTTAATGAGCTTCATGATTATGGTTGGATTTTTGATGTAGAAATATTTTATAAAATTCAAAAAAAAGGTTATTCCTTAAAAAGAATACCTATTGTTTGGAAACATGTTGGAGACTCAAAAATGAAACCTCTTGATCCTGTATGGATGTTTATTAAGCTATTAAAAATTCTTCAGTATAGAATTCCTACACTATTTGAAAAAAATGATAAGAATAGGTAATCAAAAGTACACTTTCAAAGAACTTTGGAAAGTAAAAAAGTCAATGATATTAGCTGTCAGTTCTCCAAAAAAATTTATTAATTTCTTAAAAATAAAATACTCGGAGATTAAAAAAACTCCAAAAGTTTATGGTTTACCTTATTCTATTTTTATAGAAACCAGTTCTTATTGTAATCTAAGATGCCCGATGTGCTTAAAATTACAAAAAAATTCAAAATTTGATAATAGAAACATAGGTCTTGATGAATATAATAAATTAATGAAACAAATTGGTCCTACTATGATTACATTAAGGTTGTGGAACTATGGAGAACCGTTAATTAACAAAGATATTTTTAAAATGATCAAGATTGCAAAGAAATATAAGATTTTTACAGTTTTATCAACAAATGGAGTTTTGATGGATAAGGAAACTTCTAAAAAATTACTTGACTCAGGATTAGATTTTTTAGTTATCTCCTTTGATGGTGCTTCAAAAGAGACCTATGAAAAGAACAGAAAAAATGGAACCTTTGAAGTAGTTTTAAAAAATGTTCAGGACTTTATGGATTTAAAAAATCAAATGAAAAGAAATAATATTATTGTTTCAATACAATTTATAATTATGAATACAAATGAAGATGAAGTTGATAAAATAAAAGAGATTACAAACAAATTAGGTGCAGATAAATTAATGCTGAGAGTTTTGAATGTTGTTTCAGAAAAAGGTTCTGAATTATTACCTAAGAATAAAAAATATGAGAATATAGAAAAAGAACAAATAAAAAATGTAAATTTCTGCTCAAATGTATGGGAAGAGACAGTAATAAATTCTACAGGTGCTGTTACTCCATGTTGTATGGATGCTGCTCTTGAATTCCCCTTTGGAAATGCTTTTTCAGAAGATTTTAGGGCTATCTGGAATAATACAAAATATATTGAGTTTAGGAAGAAAATACTAGAAAATATAAATCAAATAAAAATATGTAATGCTTATTGTTATAAAAAAGATAATAAACTTAATTTTATAAAATGATTATTTTTCTATTTTTAATATTATAAATGCTTTTGTGAGATCTCCAGGTAATTTAAAAATCTTATAATTGTAGTTTAAACTCTTAATTAATTTTTTATATTTTCTTTTAGTATAAAATTCTTGATATGTCCAGGGCCAGAATCTTCTTAAAAATTTAGGTCTAGTTAATAAATACCAAATAGATTGATAAGAATATTTTGCAGGAGTACTTATTAAAACAACTCCTCCTTTTTTACATACTCTATAATGTTCTTCTATAATTTTTAATGGATTTTCGAAATGTTCTATTAGTCCTTGACTCCAAACTACATCAAAGATATTATTTTTTATAGGTAAATTAAAGCAATCTCCTTTTATAAAATTTACATTCTTAATTTTTAATCTTTCTGCATTATTTGATGAAATTTTAAGTGCCTCATTTGAGATATCTAAACCAACACATTTTTTGAAATTATTTGCTAATTTTAAAAGAAGAGAACTTGTACCACAACCTATTTCTAAAAATTTTTTTTCTTTTGATTCAAAAGGTAAAATTAATTTAAAGAAGAATTTATCATAAAAATTCCTTCCATAAGTTACCATTCTAGATAAAAATGTTTTTTTAGACCATACATTATCCCATTCTTTTTCATAATTATTCATTTTAAATTACGGATGTACCTTGTTTTAATGTTTCTTTCCAATTTTTAATCATTTTTAATAAAAAACCAATAGAAATACAATCAATAATATCTCTGAATTCTAGATTTAAATTTTTTTTCATATTATTCTTTTTATTAGCTACTTCTATAAATCTGTTATACCATACTCTAAACTTTTCTTTATCTATCTTATTATTTAATAATAAATCTGGATTATATATTAATATTGTTTTGTGCTTGTGATCATAATAATCCTCTTTTATTATCTTATTTTTTATAGCATAAGTCCACAATTCTGTACCTGGTAATGGGGTAGTTTGATATACTTGTACTAAATCTATGCCTGGATTTGTCATAAAATCAAAGCTTTTTTGTAGGTCTTCTTCTGTTTCTTCAGGATTACCTATCATTATATAACCTACAATATACAAATTATATTTTTTGCAAAGTTCTATAGCTTTAATACCTTGTTCAACAGTTACTGTATTTTTTTTAAGATATTTTAATACTTTATCAGATCCAGATTCAAATCCAAAACATATTGTTTGTGCATTCATTCTTTTTAATAGAGAACAGATTTCATCATCAATTAAATTTGCTCTGGCATATATTTCAAAATCTACTTTTTTATTTAAATTTTTTTCTTCTAATAACTCAACAATTTTTTTAAATCTTGGTCTATTTGCTATTGAAAGGTCATCATAAATAGAGATATGTTTTATACCATATTTTTTGTTTAATAATTCTATTTCATCAACAACATACTCTGGAGAATGCCATCTAACTTTATTAAATAAAGAATTTGATCCACAATAGACACAATGGTAAGGACATCCACGTGAAGTCATTATACTTCCTTTTATTCCCACTTTTGTACCTATCCTACCAGGAATTAAATAAAATTCTTTCATTTTTAATAAGTCTCTTGCTATTGGCGGGATAGAGTCTAATGGTTCTATTAATTCTTCTCTACAATTTATTTCTAATTTATTTTTTTCTTTATAACAAATTCCTTTAATTTTATTTAAATTACCTGAATTAAATTTTCCTTTTTTATTATATAAATTCATTAGATTAAGAAATACTTTTTCTCCTTCTCCTAATATTCCTATATCAAATGCAGTTTTAAGTAAATCTTCTGGTTTTACAGTTATATGTATTCCTCCAAGGATTAATGGGGCACTAGTTATTTTTTTTATTTCATTTGCTAATTCTTTAACATCATAAAATTGTTCACTTACTGCACTTAATCCGATTATATCTGGTTTATATTTTTTAATTATATTTATAGGATCTTCTCTATCTATTATTATTACATCCTTGAAATTACTATATTTTTTAAGATATGAAGCTATATAAGCTAGACCTATAGGCGGTGCTCCGAATATTTTTTCTATATTAATCAGGGCTATTTTCATAATGTTTGATATAAACTAAAACCTTTTATACCTTTCTTTTAATCTTAGTATATGAAAAAATATCTAAAGGTTTCAATAATAGTTGCAGCTTATAATGAGGAAACTCATATAGAAAAATTAATAAAATCAGTATTAGGTCAGACATATAAAAATTTAGAGTTAGTTATAATTGATGATAATTCTAAGGATAATACTTATAATATAATAAAGGAGTATTCTAAAAAGTATAAAAATATTATAGTTTTACAACAAGATAAAAATTTAAGGGGTCCAGGTAACGCTTGGAATTTAGCTGTTAGAAAAGGAAGTTCAGGAGATATATTATTATTCGAAGGAGCAGATACAATATTAGCACCAAATTATGTTGAAAAGATGGTATTACCTATAATTTCTGGGAAGGTCATAGGAACATTACATAAAGAAGAAAAAATTGCAAATAAAAACAAGATTTGGGCAAGAGCATATGGTAAAAGGATATGTGTTGACAATAATAATGAAGGAATAATTTTTGGTGCTATAAAGAGAGATAAATGGGAAGAAGCAGGAGGTTTTGATTCTTTTTTGGGCTATGCAGATGACCAGACATTATATCAAAAACTTAAGATTAAATCTTTAGGTGTTGATGCAGAAATATATCATTATAACCCTGAAACTTTTAGAGAGATATGGAGACAATATTTATGGATTGGTTCTTCAAATAAAAAACCAGTTATATTACTAATTAGCCTCCCATTTTTTCCCTTATGGGTTTTATATAAAACATTAAAACATCTAAAACAAGATTTTTATCTGCCTTTTATCTTATTTTTACCACTTTTTTATATTCTAAAATATTTTGGTTTCTATTTTGGGGTTTTGAGAAAAATATTCTTTAAAAAGATTTATAGATAACTTATTTTTTATAGAATTCTTTTATTTTATCACAAATATACCTTATTTCATCTTCTGTTAATTCAGGATACATTGGCAAAGATAAAATCTCTTTTGCTACTTTTTCTGTTTCAGGCAAATCTCCTTCTTTATAACTCAAATAAGAGTAAGCTTTTTGTATATGGATTGGTATTGGATAATGTATACCTATTGATATTTCATTCTCAGTTAAAAATTTTTGTAATTCATCTCTCTTTTTACATTTTATAACATATAAATGATATACAGACTTTACATTTTTATCTATTTTTGGTGTTTCTACAATATCTTTTAATAGGTAATCATACAATTTTGCATTTTTAATTCTTTGGTTATTCCATTTTTCTAAATATTTTAATTTAACATTTAATATTCCTGCTTGTATACTATCTAATCTGGAATTAAATCCAATAAAGTCATGATAATATTTAATCTCAGATCCATAATTTCTCATTGCTTTTAACTTTTTATTTAATTCTTTGTCATTTGTTACAATCATTCCACCATCTCCATATGCACCAAGATTTTTACATGGGTAAAAACTAAAACACCCTATATCTGTAATAGGTACTCTTTTTCCTCTATACTCTGCACCATGAGCTTGGCAACAATCCTCTATTATTTTTAAGTTATGTTTATCTGCTATTTCTATTATTTTATCCATATCTGCAGGCTGTCCATATAAATGAACAACAATTATTGCTTTTGTATTTTTACTGATTTTATCTTCTATTTTATTAACATCTATATTATACGTGTCTGGATTTATATCAACAAATACAGGTTTTAGATTATTATCTGTTATAGCTAGTGCAGTAGCAATAAAAGTATTTGATGTTGTTATTACTTCTCCATCTTTTATATCCAATGATTTTATAACTAATTTTAGAGCATCTGTACCTGATGCTACACCTATAGCATATTCTTTTCCGCAGAATTTAGCAAAATTTTTTTCAAATTCCTCTACTTCTTTTCCTAGAATAAAACTTGTATTATTTATAGTATAATTAATAGCTTCGGTAATTTCCTTTTTTATATTTTCATACTGTTTTTTTAAATCTACAAAATTAACTTTCATTTTAATATGTTCTTATACTTTTTATTTTCAACATAACCTATTATTTTAGCAGGATTACCTACTACAATTGCTTTTTCAGGAACATCTTTAGTTATTACAGACCCCATTCCTATGAATGAGAAATTTCCTATTTTTATTCCTGGTCCTATTATTGTTCTTGCACCTATTGTAACATTGTCTCCTATTATAGTCTTTTCCATCTTCCAAGTTTTGTTTATTGTTTTAATAGCTGATGGATATTTGTCATTTGTAAAAACTACATTTGGTCCTATAAATACCATATTACCTATTTCTACACCATCTGGAATAAAAATGTAACTTTGGAACCTACAATCATTACCAATTTTAACATCTGGTTTAATTTCAGTATAGGAACCTATTTGCACATTATCTCCTATTATTACAGGATTTTCAGCTGTTCCATAAATATTACAAAAGTGCCAAATCTTTGAATTTTTTCCTAATTTTACATACTTATTGATTAAAGTATAATTTCCTATATTTTTCTTAGTAAACAATTTTAATAACCCCCCCATTTTTTTTTAATGATTCTTCAGCTGCTTCTAATATTTTTGTCACATAATAAGCTTTTATTCCATCAGATAAAGGTGTTCTGTTTTCTAGTATACAAGATATGAACTCTTTAGCTTCTGTTTTCAATGGTTCTTCTAAATTTATCTTAGGAATAGTTATATCTCCATCTCTTAATAATAATTGAAATTTATCAAATTCTGAACTGCTTATCTCTGAGTAAGCTGCTCCCTTGTCATACAATTCGATTTTTCTGTCTTGAGATATATCATTAAAAATAGCCATCTTTTTATCCCCAACAATTGTTATTTCCCTTTTTTTCGCAGGGTTTAACCAACTTACATGAATATTTGCTATTTTATTATTTGGAAATGTTAGATTAATATAAACTACATCTTCAACACCATTTTTTAAAAAAGCCTTTCCTCTTGCGATTACACTATCTGGTTTTGAATCTATTAATTTTAATAAAATATAAATATCATGTGGAGCTAAATCCCACATTACATTAACATCTTGTCTTATTGGACCATGTCCGGTTCTAATCATATCTATATAATTTATTTTACCTAATTCTCCATTTTCTATATATTCTTTTAATTTTTTGATAGCAGAATTATATTCAAAAACATAACCAACCATTAATACTTTATTCTTTTTTTTTGCTAGATCTATTAATTCTAAACACTCTTTAGAGTTAGTAGTCAGAGGTTTTTCAACAAAAACATGTTTATCTTCTGATAAAACATCCTTTACTATTTTATAATGACTTTTTGTATTAGTTGCTATTATTACAGCATCTAGGTTTTTATCTTTTATTATATCTAAGTAATCTTTAGTGATTATCATATCAGGATACTTTTGTCTAATATTTTCTAGTTTTTTAGTATCCAAATCACAACATTTTATTATCTTACAATTTGATAATTCATTGAAGTTTCTAACTAAATTTGGACCCCAATAACCTATTCCAATAACCCCTAATCTTACCATAATAAATTTACCTATATTTTGTTTATAAATCTTATTAAAAACCTTTTTAAACTTATTAATCTCTATTTATATATGGAAGGTAAAAGGGAGACTTTATACTATTTTGGTTTAACTTTTATATCAAAATTTATAACTTACTTATTATTGATAGTTTTGGCTAATTATTTTTAT
>JAHIVQ010000022.1 GCA_018816585.1 Nanobdellota archaeon | reverse complement strand
GTTGTTGGTTTGTATGTTATTGAAATAATTGTTATTTTAACTATACTGGCTAATGGAATAGAAAATGGTTCTGATAAACTTAATCAAGAATATCTGATTGGAAAGAATATTATGTTTGGCGGGTTTTTATATGTTGTAATAGCTGCTGTTGTTATTGTGTTGTTTAATTTATTAGCTTCAACTATTTTAACATCCTCAATGTTTGGAGCAATACCATAAATTTATATATTTTATAATGATTTGATAAATATGAATAAAAAAGGGGAAATATCTAGTGAAACTTTAAGAAATCTAATTTTATTTTTAATATTTGTTTTGGCAGTTGGTGGTATTGTTTATCTAATTGTCAAGGGGTTACTTTAAATGTCTAGAAAAGCAATTTCTGAAGAAACTTTAACTTATTTAATAATTGCAGTAGTTGGATTAATAATAATGGCTTGGGCTGTCAATTCTATTGCAGATACTATAAAATCAACCACAGATAAGGAAGCATGCAGAGCAAGTGTTGAATTAAAAGCACAAACTATATTAAAAATTCCAGTTGGTGGAAATGTTCCATTAAAATGTAAATCTCAAGAATTAAAAATTACAGATAAAAATCAAGAAAAGATGAAAGAAACTATTGCAAATGCAATGTATGATTGTTGGTATCAATATGGAGAAGGAAAAATAGATTTTATAAAATTATTTTCAAATACGGCTGTAGAATGTTATATTTGTTCTAAAATAACTTTTGACCCATCTTTAAAAACTAAAGATATATCTAATTTTGATAAGTATTTAATTAATAAAGATTATGCTACATTTTTATTTGGAGAAAATTATAATCAAAAAATTTCTGATTTTAATAATATACCTATAGATAAAAATTTATATGTTATATTCGTTTCATATAAAGAAAGAGGAATTCAAGACCAAATATCCAATATAGTTCCAATTGCAGAACATTTTATATACCCTTCTGTTAATTTTTTAGGAAATTTATTCTTTGATAAAGATATTACAAGTGCTAAACCTGTGTATGATGAGGGTAATACTTTTTTAGGATACTTAAAAATAACTAATGCTGATGATGTAGAAAAAATATGTTCTGGAACTTCTTTAGATAAATATCCAAATAAAGATGAATATTGTAGTGGTGAGTGTGGTAAAGAATGGACTAAGTTTTGTAATAGGGATAATTGTAAAAGTTTATCTGCTGCTGATTGTTATTTACAAGTTAGCACATCTGGAGGGTCTCGTTGCACTTCCTGTCCCCAAAATTGCGAAGATTTTAATAAATTAACTCCTATATCTATAGGACAGCAATATTGTAATGATTGTAGAAATTGTAAATTTGAAAATAATAAATGTGTACAAAGGTGAAATAAAATGAACAAAAAAGCAGATTTTTCATTTGAAAGCTTGGCAAAATTATTAATTGCTGTAGTAGTATTAGCATTTTTGCTTATTATAGCATGGTTGGCTAGAGATAAAATATCTTCTTTAATAGATCAATTAAAAAATATTTTGAGGTTTGGAAGATAAATGCAAACAAAAACCATAGTTGAAGCAATAATAATTGTAATTGTAGTAGCTTTTTTAATTTTAATACCAACAAAAGGTTGGTCTATAGTAAAATATATTACAGATTGGGATGTTGAGGGGCAATTTCCTATATCTTCAGAGCAAATTACAACTGAATTTGATAATATTGCATCAGATTATGAAAATTGTTTTAATTCTAAAAATAATAATTGTTTATGTAATATAAATGTTCAACTTTTTCCAGAAAATTATGCAATTTCATATGATTCTTCTTATAGAATGGATATTATAAGATTAAGAAGTGGAATTGATATTCCAGCAGGACTTAAGGATTTTGGGAATATCCAAGGTATAAAAAGAAAAG
This sequence comes from Nanobdellota archaeon, assembly GCA_018816585.1. Classification (GTDB taxonomy): domain Archaea; phylum Nanobdellota; class Nanobdellia; order SCGC-AAA011-G17; family JAFCDX01; genus JAHIVQ01. The sequence goes on along the minus strand of JAHIVQ010000022.1, from coordinate 455 downwards.
AATTTTTAGGTAAAACAATAAATTGTTATTTATATTATAACTGTGACACAAAAAAATATGAAATTGGGCTTCCTAATTCTAAAACTACTACATCTTATTTATTGGTGGGTCAATCTCCAATTAAATTATATCTTGAACCTCAAGTAGGAAATTTAATTTATTATCCATTTTCAGGTCTTTATAAAATTGGAAATGATATTTGCTTTTTAGTTCCTTTTATGTTAGCTGAAAAAAGATGCGGATTTTTTTCTTCCATGTCTAATAATGCATTAGTTAAAGAAGGACAGGATTATATTAATAATTTACCAAAATGTTGACCAAAACCTTTAAATAGTTAATTTATTAATTAATACAAAGGTGTTATTAATGAATAAAAAAGGTGCTGAACTTTCTATGAATGTTATTATTATAACTATTTTAGTAGTTATAGTTCTTGTCATAGTTGCATTATTTTT
>JAHIVQ010000021.1 GCA_018816585.1 Nanobdellota archaeon | reverse complement strand
TTTGTTGTAATTTCTTTTTTGTATTCTTCTTTTTTAGTGTCTAATTTTCCAAGAGTATATTGGCTTTTTTGTGCATCAAATAATTGTGCTCTTAATATAGCAAACTGCTCTTTAGAAAGTTTTTGTGATTCCTGACTTAATATTATGTTTTGATTTACTTCTGTATTAAGATTAACTTGATTAATATCAATAGTTCTTGTATCAATCCAGCATGTTCCAAGATTTCTTCCCTGAGCATCAGTTCCGCAAGTTCCAACATCCTGCCAATAACCAGTTCCTTTATCAGGTTCTAAAACAGAGCATGTCCTTACAATACCTGTGCTTAATATACCATATTCTTCTGGAAGAACAACACTCTTAAGAGAAGGTGATGTTATAGGTACATCAGAAACACATTCATCAGCATTATCAATTTTTTTTCTTAGTGCTTCATCAGCAACTAATTTATCATTTAAAACATTTAATCCAAAATTTGTAGTAACTTTTCCAAATCCACAATATTCTCTTCCATTTATTACAGCACATATTGTAGTCAATCCTAATGGACCTAATCTATTAATTGAAACATCTTTTGACTGCTTGTAAGAAATAGTATCCCATATTTGATTAGGTGTACTTGTTGTAACAGGTAAAGTATGACCCATATCATCTTTCAAATAAACAGCATATTTTATTCCATCTGCTGCATAGCTTGTTTTTGCAAATTCTGGAATATTACCTGCATAAATATGGAAATAAACACTATACATTGATTGCTGTGATGTTTGCTGTCCATATGATGTTGTAAATGTTCTTCCTGCCTGGACAGACCATGGAGCTTCATCAAATTGAGCAAAGAACTGAGGGGGATCTTCTGGCTCTGTCAATTGATCAACAAAATTACCAACATCTGAAAACTTGCCGTATATTGCTGATTTACAAATCTCAGATCCAATCTCTGCTGTTGATCTTCCCTGATATGCTGCAAAAAAGCTTGAGCCATACTCTTTTGTAAAGAAGTTTACTGAATCTGATACTGCATTTATATTATCATTAAATCCCTGCAAGTATTCTCCTCCACTTTCCCTGTCTCCAAATAATTGATCTGAAATTATATTTGATATTCCTCCTTTTAATTTGAACATATTAATTGCCTCTCTCCATAATAATTCACATACACCAATTGATCTTATTTTATCACATATTCCAATATTTTGATGATTCACTTTTGATGCATACAAGCAATTAACAAAATCTCTTAATAAACTTCTAATATTTTTTAATCCTGCAAGTATTCCTGGCAAACATACTGGAACTGGAACTTCAGGATAATTATTTAATCCAAGAACTAAAGAACCAATTATTCCTGTCTGCACAACACTTTCATCAGGACCTAAATTCCAGTTTCCACCTAAATTAAATCTTGAAGGAGGACACATCACAGGATCACAAACAGCAAATAGTGTTTTACAATCATCAGGATCCATTACATCCTGGCAGTGGCCTTGCTGTGCTTGCTGTGCTTTTTGATAACTTTGCTGGCTGCAAGTAAATTCCTGCCCATTTATTTTTCTTGGATATGGATATCCTTCCTTGCAATTCAAGCCTCTTGCCAAATTAGTAACCTCTCCTTCCCTTTTTCTCATTCTAATAGAATCAGTAATCTGTAAATCATCATTTGTGCATAATAAACCATCAGGACCAACATTCCATTCATCAAATACAGATGGATCTCCTGTGGCATAAAAATCACTTATCCTAATATAATTACCCTTAGTTGTTGGAATACAATAAGGCTTTCCTTTATCATTAAATTCTGCTGTTGCTCCTTTTGCATAATCTGTTCTTAATCCTTCTGATGTAAGATCTATTGTATCAAGAGCAGCATATAAATTATTATCTTTTTTAAATATTCTATAAACATTATTACCTATTGTAACAGTTCCTGGAAAATTATTGTCTGTATAAACTTTATATCCATTTGATTTAGTAATTTCTCCCTTGGCATTTTTATCTATAAGGGTATAATCATCCTTTAATTCAGGAGTAGAATAAGCCTGAACTAGGATGCTATTTATATTAAGACCTGATTTTGTTTTTATTTGATTAATTAAATCAGCTTTATTAGTGCTGACAGATTCTTCATATGTTTTTGCTGTGCTATAGGATATCCTGAAATTTGTAACAGCAGCTCTCTGATCATCAATGGTTTTATCTTCAGTTATGCTTGTAATTTCATCCTTATTGGCATTTATTGCACTGTCAAATGCATTTTTCTGTATTCTTATATCATTTACTAATTCATTACATCTTTGATTATTTGCTTTAATAAATGTATCTGGTACATTCTTTAAACTTTTATATTCTATACATACTTTATTATATTCATCCCATATTGCTGAATCTATTGGATCTGTAATTTTAAGAATATCTAATTGATTTTTTAAATTAGAATCTTGCAATGTTTTAGGATACAAGCTTTCATCATTATATGTTAAATCTTTGTAGCATTCTTCTCCTTTTTTTGAACATTCTATTATTGCTTTTTGTTTTGTTTCGGCTGCATCAAGTGATTGGTCTACCCATCCAGCTACATTTGAGTTACTCATACATTTATCATAAGTTGCAAATGTTCCTTTTGCAACTTCATCACTGCAGTATTTATCATAATAAGGCATTACATCTTTTCTTGCTTTATTTCTATCTGGTGCAAGTGCATTTTTAACTGTTAATAAAGCAAAAGTAACAAAACAAATCGATGTCCATGTTTTAACAATACTATTCAATTGTGTTATGTAACTATCAAGTTTTTCAATCTGGGCATTTGTATCTTTAATCATCTGGTCTATCTGCTCTGGTGTCCATGTTATTTCTCTTTTTTCTATTGGAATATGAACTGTAAATGTTGATGTTGAATATGTGTCTCCGCCTCCAGGAATTACTGTCACGTATGCTCTTTTTTTAGATTCTATTTTTAATAATTTAAACCTATGCTCATTACCATTTTCATCAGGATATACAATTTCCTTACCAATTACTAAAGAAGGATATAGTGTTTCTCTTGGCAGAGTGTTTTCAAATTTCTGGATTGTCACACTATCTGGTCCTATATAACTAATCTTCCAATTATATGTTCTTATTTGATTGTTTACAGTTGATGTATAACTATGGACTATATTATTAGAATCATCAATTGAAAATGTTTTTTCTTGTCCATCAACTATCATAGTAACATTGGATTTTTCACTAGCACTAGGAGTTATTATGCTTGAAAGTGAGACAGAAAGACTTTCATCATCTATATACTGATTTTCTGAAACAAAATAAATTTCTTTCTCTAGATTTAAAAGTTTTTGTTCAACAAGCGCAGGAGTTGAAACCTTTCTATAATAAAATAATGCAAGTGCCTTTGAATTTATATAATTATCTTTTTCATTAACATAATACTTTGATAATTCATTATATGCATCTCCAATACTTGCATAAACTTTATCATTCAAATTTAAATTATCTGATATTGCTTTTTCATATTCATTTATTCCTGTACATATTAATTTTTCAGCACCCTTTTGTTTCAACTCATCACTAGGCTGGTTCAATTCATTATAAATTTGCTGAGCTTCTTTATTTTTATCAATAATTATAAAATTAGAACATACTTTATTTTTATATGACTGAAGAAATTCATCAGTTATTTCTGGAATTTGACTGTTGTGTTTGGAAGCTGTTAGTACCTTTTTATCACCAAATGCATTTCTTATTACAACTGTTCCTTCTGTTGATTTTGCATCATCATAAATAGATTCTATATACCAATTAGAACCATCAGCTATCTTCATTCCTTTGGTTAATGTTTTGTAACTAATTCCTGTTCCTGATGAAACCCTTATTCTTGCTTCTGGTTGCGGATCAGAAATATCATTTAATTTTATTCTTACTTGATCTTTGAAAAATGCTGAAGATCCTGGAAGAGTAAATGTCCTTATCTCACCTGGACTCATTGTCAGGTAAGCTTGATTCTGATAATTTTCCAATAATCCTTGATCTGTTGTTGAAAATAAACTTAATGGAGAAATTTGTGAGTTATAAACTTGGATAACTGCCCTATTATTCTCAACTTTTATTAATCTTAAAAATCCTTTTTTATTCCAGAATGAATCTTGTGATGCTGATGATTGCCTCCAACTATTTTCATCACCTTGTTCTTTTAAAGATAAATCAACAGCAGACACATCACCAAAACCGCGCATGAAATCAAAATAAATCTTCATTGACATGTTTAAAACTATTTCTTCAGGAACTTTTGCTTCATCTTTTATCTGTCTTAGCATTACAACAAGATATCCAAGGTTGCTTAAGTCCAAAGAATTATAATTTGGTTTTACATAAATTGGAGTACCTCTTATGAATTGTGTTGTATAATCACTTGGATAAACAACAATGCTTCTTATATTTGGATTTGAGATAAATGGTTCTGATTCAGGGGCATTTCCACCCATTAAGCTTCCAATAGTCTGACCTGAAAGAAATACATAAACAGGAAGATCTGCTGATTCTATCTGCGAACTTTTAATAACTGCAGGTTCATAACCCTGCACATTAACTACAATAGCCTCTCCAAGATCATTAGAATTACCATAAACTCCGAGACTAGAATACTGCTGTTGATTATAAGCATTAGAATTATACAAAGGATCTCTTTGCTGGCTATAAGGTTCTTTATAATTTCCATATAAATCTAACTGGGCAAATGTTATAGGTGTAACTACAATCAATAGCATTATTGAAAGTGCTATTAATCTATTCAGGTTCCTTAAAGTAAGGACTTTGTGCATTTTTTGTTATACTTAAATAAATAATATTAAGAGAGGCATAATCTCCTGGAATTTTATCAGCCATTGTATAAAATGTAATTGAACCTTTATTTAATTGGTCTCTTGTTAATTGCCAATCGAAATCAGCTCCACCTTTTACAACTTCATTTACAATCATATCATCTATTTTTGTACTGGAGCAATGCTTTTCATTGAATGAAATTCCAAGTATAGATAATTTAGGAACATCAACACATTTTTCTATTGTTCCACCTTTTATCTGAATTGGCCAGGTGCTATTTCCAATTATATAAGATTCAATAGAATAATCTCCAGGTATTAAATCAATTGAATCTGTTCCAGGATATACAAATGATCTTGAAAAATCATTATTTTTATTTTTTAATGTGAATAATACCTGCTCTGATGAATAAGGATCACGCACATCTCCATTATTTTTTTCAATAAGTTTTACATTCAAATTAACTGTTCTTAATTTTTCAAGAATTAATGAAAGCTGTTGTGGTTCATTTGTTGATATTGTTTGCTGTCCTTTGTAATAACCTTCTTTTTCTCCAATTATTAATCCATTTATACACTGAGGGAATAGTGTAGTAACACTTGCTTCATTAAATTCATCTTCTGAAGTAATTCCAAGATCACATTTTGTTGTAAAGCATTTGAAATTAATTGAAACGCCACTTAATGGTTCTAATTGATTCATTTCATCAACTGTAAATGTGTAAACTGAAACATCTGTATTTGGATTCTTGCATAGAGGGAATGCAAAATCAGGCTGATCATATGTTCCAAGTATATTTTGTTTTGGCTGATTGTGCTTTATTATTATCATATCTGCAAATTGGAATGTAAATCCTTTACCATCCATTGCATTTATATCAACTAGTGTAACAAGCATTGGAAATTTAACATCATAAACAAAGTTCCATTGATTAATGCATAAGATTGAACTTAGTAATGAAGAAGTTTCATCTGAAAAGTGCTGCATTAACTGATCACTTTTTAATATTGGACCATCTGAAGGTATTATATTAACAGACATAGGCCATCTTGTTGAATATAAAAATAAGGCATTAATATTAGTTGAATCTACTTTTGGATCTATATCAAAATACTGATTTATAG
>JAHIVQ010000020.1 GCA_018816585.1 Nanobdellota archaeon | reverse complement strand
CAGATAAATGAAAGATTTGTAAAATCAGGTGATCCTTATATTTCAATTGTTGATGAACAATCTTATATTTTAGTACAGTCAAAATTCAATTTAGAAAAGAATTCAAATGTTACAGTTAAAGGTATTTTATCTTATGCAGATAATGTTGGTTATTTTATACAATCAAGAGAAGTAAGAGTTAAATAAGTTTAGAAATTATTCTTTTTATTATATATTTTCCAATATATATTTTATACTAAATTGCAACTTGCAAGCTGTGCGCGCAGAGTTTATAAATAGAATTTGTCTATGTAAAATATGCAAAAAGAAGCTTATCTTAAATTTAAATTAACTGATCTACCACCCAATGAATTTGTAGTTTTATTAAAACCGGAAATTCAGAAAAGATTAATAAATAATGCTGTAATTAAATTTGCTAAGCAGACCGGGAATTGGGGAAAATATAAACAATTAGCAATATATTTATATAAAAAATGCAAAAGTTTTAAGAGTATAAAACCAGATTCTTTATGGGATAGTTATCTATTCAACTGGCAAAAGTCTAAGATTTATATCCCTCTAGATTGTGTTTTAGAGTTATATAAATTAACTAATCAAGAATTAAAAAAAGGAGATGCAGTAAAGATCTTATTAAATCTATTGAAAAACAGGGAGCTAACTAATCCACAAATATTTAATTTTTTACATAAAGATTATACTACAATTAATAAACAATTATTGGAGGGTATTAATAAAGGTTTAATAAATAGAAATACAAATTGTTGGCCATATAAATATTACGCAACAGAAAAGGGTTTGGATTTAATAGATAAGGAGATGGTATCATGATTTGCCTTGGGATAGAGTCAACAGCCCATACAATAGGACTAGCATTATTAACTGAAAAAAAACAGATTCTTAGTGAAGTTAAAGATATGTATACTACAACAAAAGGGGGTATTATACCATTAGAGGCAGCCAAACATCATGAGAATATCAAAGATAAATTAATAAAAGAAGTAATAGAAAAATCAAGAGAAAAAAGAATTGATTTAATTGCATATTCTGCAGGTCCTGGATTAGCTCCTTGTTTGAGAGTAGGGCTAAAAATAGCAAAAGAATTGGCTGAAGATTTAAAGGTTCCATTAGTGGATGTTAATCATATTATGGCCCATCTAAATTCTGGTTTTTTATTTACAGAAGCAAAAAATCCTGTCTTTTTGTTTACATCAGGAGCAAATACTCAAATAGTTTCTTTAGAAGGTAAACGTTACAGAGTATTTGGTGACACAATTGATATAGGAATGGGAAACGCACTTGATAAATTTGGAAGAGAAATTGGATTAGGTTTTCCTTCTGGTCCAAAAATAGAGGAATTAGCTAAAGCAGGAAAATATATTGAATTACCTTATACTGTTAAAGGAATGGATTTATCTTTTTCAGGAATACTTACAAGTGCTATTAATAAATTTAAAAAAGGTGTTAGTAAAGAAGATTTATGCTTCTCAATACAAGAAACTTTTTTTTCAATGCTGACAGAAGTTGCTGAAAGAGCACTTGCGCATACTGGAAAAAATGAGGCATTATTAATAGGCGGGGTTGCAGCAAATAAAAGATTATGTGAAATGCTTGGAAAAATGTGCAAATCAAGAAAATCAAAATTTTATGCTGTTCCATTAAAATATTCAGGAGATAATGCAGTTATGATTGCTTACCAAGGTATTTTAGAATATAAAAATGGAAGGTCTATTAGTATAGACAAAGCAGATATAAGACCTTATGAGAGAATAGATCAGATAGAGGTATTTTGGAAATGAAGATACTTATTGGATGCCCTACTTCAGTGCACAAAAAATACTGTCTAAAAGAATATGTAAAAGCAATTAAATCACTAACATATAAAAATTTTGATATACTATTAGTTGATAATTCTGAAGGTGAAGAATATTATAATGAGATTAAAAAAGAACTTTCTTGTGTAAAAGATGAGTATTTTGAAAATGCACGTGAAAGAATAGTACATAGCAGAAATTTATTAAGGAAAAAAGTTCTAGAAGAAGATTATGATTATTTATTATCATTAGAACAGGATGTTATACCTCCAAAAGATATTATTGAAAACTTATTGAAATGGGATAAAAAAATTATAAGTGCCTTGTATTTTAAAACAGATCCAAATGGAACTTTAACTCCTTTATTATGGATAAAAGATGAGATAGGTATAAGAAAAGCATATTTAGATGAAGTTGAACAAAATAAATTAGTAAAAGCAGCTGCAGTTGGTATTGGTTGTATATTAATTCATAAAGATGTGCTAAAAAACATAAAATTCAGATATGAAAAAGAAAAAGAGGGTTTTGATGATGTTTTCTTCTGTGATGATGCAATAAACAATGGGTTTGAGGTTTATTGTGATACTAGCATCAAATGCAAGCATCTGATAAAAGGAATGGACTGGGAAAATATCAAGAAATAATTATCTTTTCTTTTTCTTCTTTTTTAGTTTGCCTAATTTAGCTAGTTTAATTAATTTTTTTACCTTAGAAATTTTGCTTTTATTAGAAGGACCTCTTCCATATTTAGATTTCTTCAATTTTCTAGATTTAATTAACTTTTTAGATTTAACTGATTTTTTCTTTTTAGCCATTTTATTCCTTAATCTGGACTCGGTGAAAAAGTTCCTCAAACAATCACTGAAATCAATCTTAACCTATCAGCTTGTTTTAAAGGTTATCTTCTTCGCACCATAATGAAGCTTAACAAGTGCAGATTTCGTATGGTGAGTTATAGTCCAGACACCATATTAATAGCTGAGCACCTGACATAGGCTACTATAGACACATCCTTTTCAGAACAACCGAACTGTCCTTTTTCTTATTTTATAAAGTATAATATAGTATTTATAATTTTCTTACCCCTTTAGCATAGTTAAAAGCCTTATTTTAGCTAAAAAATGGCAATTTAGCAGTTTAGTAAGATTTTTAAATAAGAAGTAGGTAAAAAAGCAACCTCAGAGATGAGGGGAGGTCAAAAAAAATGGAAGATTTTAGATTAAAATTTGATAATGATGAGTATGACGGCTCACCAGATGGCAACAAAGATACAGACACAGACACAGATACAGATACAGATAGTGAGTCTGGTGATAGTTGGGAATAAACACTAATTCCTTTTTATTTTTTTATATCAAGCTTTGATTCTTTAAGATCAAAATCATAGAATGCTTTTACTTTAATATTTGATATATCTATATCAAGATAATTATTATCTCTTGTTAATTTCTGTTTAGCTTTTTCAAAGAATTTTTTAATTATATTATTAACTTCATGCATATCTTCAAATATTACATTAGTTTCTATATTTTCTTCATTATTAAATGAAATTGTTATTGGTTTATGGATACCATTAAAATGTATTTCTTTTACACTAACATCCTGCATTAGTGGGTCTAATTTTCCATAACTTAAACTATCACGAACTATGTAATATCTGATCTTATCAAAATAATCCATATTAAAAGGAATTTTTAGTCTTTTAGAGTATTTTTGCACTATCTTTACCATGAAATTCTTATCATTGACTAATTCTGGTTTTTTTAATAATTTCTGATCTATTTTCGAATCTATTTTTTTAATTAATTCTTTATCCTTATCATTTAATACTGGTTCAGAAAGAAAATAATTATGATTCTGCAATTTTGCACTTGCAAGCACTTTATTTTCTGTATTCTTTATGATATCATGCTCAGGAAATTCTGGTTTTGGAGGTTCTATTGGTTTTACAGGAATTATTTTTGGCTCCTCTTTTTTAATTTCTTTTGGCTTTTCAGGAATAACTTTTTTTATCTCTTTTGGGATTACTTTTACTTCTCTAACTATCTTTTTTTCTTCTGCAATAGCATTTATTAAAGCTAAAGTAAATTTTCTGAGAATTACTGCATTAAAATCTCTTTTTTCAGGTTCTTTTGTTGCTATTTTAGCTATTTTTTCTAGTTCTTGCTTTTCCAAATGAGTATCATCATACAAAAAATCAATATCTTTCATTATTAGTATTGTGTAAGTGGTTTTCCTGATGGCAATGCTGTCTTTCCACGAACATATTGCTCTAATAATATTAAACCACGCGCTATATTCTTATTTTGTTCAAGTAAATTTTCCAACTTCATAGCAAGTGCATTAATCTGCTCATCTGTTGTTCTTGTCTCAGAAACATGCTTTGCTGCTGTTTCAAACACCTTTAGTAAATGATCTATTTTCTTATTTAAGTCAGAAACACTTGCTGTCAATTTATTAACAGAAGTAAGCATATCAATTGATTTTGACTGCAAAGTAATATTATTCTGTATTAACTGCTTTACTAATTTATCTGTACTTTCAGAACTTCCTGCCTCTTTTTTTACTGCCATTATAACACCAATATAATAAAAGATAACTAGTATAAAAATGTTATGCTTG
>JAHIVQ010000019.1 GCA_018816585.1 Nanobdellota archaeon | reverse complement strand
TTTAGCTTATAACAAAAAGAAATTTATAATAATGATATCAGATACAGTTGGTCAAGCAATTGACTTTTTGTCTGATATAAAAAGAGAATTAGCTAATAATGCACTCCTTTTAAGAGATTTTCCACATTTAGCAGGAAAAGGTGCTGTTTGGAGAGCAGATGAGATAATTACTAATAATAATATAAAGATTTTAGCACTTGGAACTGGATCAAAGATTCGTGGACGAAAATTTGGAACTTATCGTCCTGATTTAATTGTTCTTGATGATGTTGAAAATTCTGATATGTTGAGATCTGAAAAAGAAAGAGAACATATTAGATATGAGTGGTTTGATAAAGAAGTTATGTTTGTTGGTGCTGAAGAAGGAACGTTTATAGACTTTCTTTTTGTAGGCACTGTATTAGGAAAAACATCTTTATTATATGCAGTTTTAGATCCTAAAGAATATCCGGATTGGACAAGTAAAAGATTTAAAGCTGTACTTTCATTTTCAGAATCAGATTTATGGGGTACATGGGCTGATTTATATAAAGATAGATTTGATGAAGACAGAATAAAAACAGCAAGACAGTTTTTTGAAGATAATAAGGAAGAAATGCTCAAAGATACTGAAGTTTTATGGCCTGAGGGTGATCCTTATTATGATCTAATGATTGTTAAACTTTCAAGTCCTTCTGCTTTTGAGTCAGAAAAACAAAATAATCCAAGAGATCCAGCTAAAATACTTATACTTTTTGAAGAACTCAGATTTGAAAATTTTGAATTATCTCCCTGGCATGATATGGTAAGAAATAAAAATAATCCTATTTATGGAGCTATTGATCCATCTTTAGGAAAGTATCAGAAAAAAGGAGATCCAAGTTGTATTTGTGTAGCTATCAAAGATATAAAAACTGGTTATATTTTAGTATATTCATTTAGCTTAAAAAGAAGAATAGTTGATCAACAAATAGAAGATATATTAAAAGAACATAAAAAATATCAACTTTCTTTAGGAAGAGGGTTTAAATTATTTTCTGTTGAAACAAATGCTTTTCAATTAGTTATGGCTGAAAATTTAAGAAAATTATCTAGAAAAACTGGAATATATGTTCCTGTAAAAGATGTTATTGTAAAAAATGATAAAAAAGCAAGATTTGAGAAACATATTCCTTTAATGAGGGATGGAACTATAGTTTTTGATAAATCAAGATATGAAGATAATTCACAATATAATAGATCAATTGAACAAATCAGTACTTTTGTAGGAGATGGTTCTGATGATGAAGATGATGCTGTTGATGGTTTTTCTTTAGTAATGGATACAGTAACTACTCCTAAATTTACTCTTCGTACTCGTCAAGCAAAAAGATAAATAAGGAATAAAATGGCAGAACAGGTAAAATTAGCAGACAGGCAACATCCACTGTATGCGGATAATATAACTGAATGGGAATTTTTTAGGGCGGCAACCAAAGGTGGTATAGGGTTTGCACAAAATAATATTTTTGAACACAGACTAGAAGATAGTGAGGACAAATCCCAGAGAGAAGAGCGTGTATATTATCTTAATTATTGTGACATAATTCCAGATATTTATAATGATTATATATTTAGAGAGACAATAAAAAGACCAACAGATACAAAGTTAGAAGCTTTTAGAGAGAATGCTGATGGTAGAGGTACTAGTATATCAGATTTTATAAAAAAAGCTGGAAGATATGCATCTACTTATGGCGCTTGTCATATATTTGTTGATACTACTGGCATAAATAAAGAAAAACCATCTGTTGCAGACGTTAAAGGTGTTATGCCATTTTGCACAATAATTCTCCCAACACAATTGAAAGATTGGAGTGTTGATGAAAATGGTAATTTTAGATGGATTCTTTATGAATATCAATATTATAAAGATTTAGATCCTAAAGTTGAACGTGAGGATGAAATACACTATAAAGTTATAACAACTGAAGAGTGGTGGATAGAAAATGAAGATGGCGAAAAAGTAAAATTTGAAGAAGACGAAAGGGAAAGTGAAGGAACTAATGAATTAGGTTTTATTCCGATTTATACCTTATATAATAAAGAAGGTGAAGATGATAAAGTTGGTGAATCATTACTTAAAGATATTGCTTACGTGAATAGAATAATTCTTAACTGGTGTTCTTTAATAGATGAACAGATTGAAAGACAGACATTTTCACAACTTATAGTTCCTGATGATTCCACTATGGATGAAGATGAAAATAAAGGAAAAGATCCACTTGATAGGATAAGCACATCAGTTGCTTTTACATTTAATGGTGAATCCAGACATCCACCTGCTTTTATATCTCCTAACACTGAAACCATAAACACAATTTGGAAACTTGTTCTTGATCATATACGTGAAATATTTAGATTAGCCGGATTACAAGGTGGTACTTCAGATATTTATACTGAAAGATCAGGAAGACAAGCTCAGATGAGTTTTAAGGGAGTAGATTCGTCTTTAGCCGAAAAAGCACTTACTTATCAAAAATGTGAAAATTACATCTCTAGACTAGTTTATAAACAACTAGGGCTTAAAGTAGAAGAGTATGAAAATGTAAAATACCCTTCCTCGTTTAATATTGTTGCTTTATCGGAAGAGATAGATGGATTACTTAAGATTATGGAACGTAATTTTAGTGAAACATTGAATAAAACGTTAATGAAAGATATAGCAAGAAAAGCAATAACAGTTACTCCAGAAACTATAAAAGAAACAATAGAAAATGAAATAGATTCTGGTGATGGGAGGGTTGAATCTATAAAATCTAATAATTTTATGGCAGAAGCTGATGGACAAGGAAATACTAATTCTAATTTAGAGAAATCTTTTAAATCTAGCAAAACTGTTGAAAAAGAAGAAATAGGAAAAGGGAAACGGGAATAATGTCTAAAGTAACAGAAGAAAAAGAATGGAGAGCAGAGAACGATTTATATACTCTTATGGAAGCAGAAAAAATTAAATCTGATAAAACAAGATTTAATGCTGCAACCAAAAAAGCTAATAAATTAGCTAAAGAGAAAGAGGCTGAGGCAAAAGTTGCTAAAAAAATAGCTAAACCTAAAAAACCTGTTAAAAGACTTAAAAAAACTAAAAAATAAACTATGGATTTAGTTAAAACTGAATTGATTTAACAATCCGTTTGGACTAATGGAGGAAATTATGCCAAAAGAAAGAGCAAAAGAACTAAAAATTGATTTTACTGATGAAACTTCTGAAGAGGAACTTAAAACCCTTATTTCAGAAAAAGAAAAAGAGCTTGAAGGATCTGATATAGAATATCTAAAAAAAGAATTGGATAAATATAGAAATGAAGCTAAGAAAGCTTTTGAAAAACGTGATCAATTTAAACAAGATAGAGACAAGCTTTCAACCAAAATTAAAGATATGGAAGATAGTATGAAAAAAATGGTCTCTTCTGATGAAAAAACACAGTTGGAAGAAGAACTTAAAGAATTAAAGAAATTCAAGAACGAGTATGATGCCAAGAAAGAAGAGGAAGAGTTAAAAAATAAAACTGAAGTTGAAAGACTTGAACTTCAGATTGAAAAGAAAGAGAAAGATTTTAGCAATCAAGTAACATCATTAAGAGAGCAGTTAGATAATATTTTAAATGAGTCTAAAAAGAAAGAACAGAAAACTGCTGAAGAAATCAAAAGACTTAGGACTCATACACTAAAGGCAGATATTATGGAAGTTGCTGCTAAAAAGAACGCATTCAGTCCTATGCAAATATTCAAATTAACTAAAGA
>JAHIVQ010000018.1 GCA_018816585.1 Nanobdellota archaeon | reverse complement strand
AATACCATATGCTTCTATTGCTATGAGTACTGATTATGACTGCTGGAAAGAATCAGAAGAAGCAGTTAGCTGGGAACAAATACTTGAAGTATTTCATAAAAATGCAGATAATGTCAAGAAATTACTAGCAGAATCTATTTCTAGGATGAAAGATGCTTATTGATGTACATTGCCATTTGGACCATAAAAGTTTTAGTGAAGATGAAAGAGATAAGATAATTAATAAATTTATAGGAATTATAATACAAAATTCTGTTAATCTTAAATCAATGAAAGAATCTTTAAAGATTTGTGAAAAATATAAGAATACTAAGTGTGCTCTTGGAATTTATCCTTTGCACTGTCTTGAAATAACTGAAAATGAACTTGATGGGCAGATTAATTTTATTAAAGAAAATAAGGATAAAATAGTTGCTCTTGGTGAAATTGGTCTTGATTTTAAGGAATCTTCAGAAAAAGAAAAACAAATTAGAAATTTAAAAAGATTTATTTTTTTAGCTGAAGAGATTAAGAAACCTTTAATAATACATTCAAGAAACGCCCTTAGAGAAATTTTAGATGTTTTAAAAGGAATTAAAGTTGATGTTATATTACATTATTTTGATGCAAATACGACTCTTGTTAAGGAAGCATTAGATTTAGGTTTTTATTTTTCTATCCCCACAAATATATCTTCTTCAAAGAATTTAAAGAAATTAGTTAAGATTGTACCTTTAAACAGAATATTTACAGAAACTGATTCTCCTTATTTAAGCCCTATTAAAGGTGAAAAAAATGAACCAATTAATGTTAAACATACAATAAAAGTAATATCTGAAATTAAAAATGTAAGTGAAAAAGAAGTTGAAGATCAAATATATAAAAATTATTTAGAAATATTCTCATAAATATAATCTTTTGTAACCTCTTTGTATTCTTTTGGATTCAAATCATTTAATTTTAAATTGCCAATGAAAATTCTCTTTAATTCTTTAACTTTATAGTTTAAAGCGCCAAACATTCTTCTTATCTGTCTTTTCTTACCTTCTGTTATTGTAACTAGTATTTCCTTTGAATTTTTTATTTCAACTGTACAAGGTTTTGTCTTATATTTCTTATCTTCTAAGTCAATAACAACTCCTTTTCTTAATTTTTCAAGATCTTCTTTTTTAATATCTCTATCAATTAAAACAGAATAAGTCTTTTTTATCTCACTTTTAGGACTTAAGATTTCATTTGATAAAACTCCGTCATTTGTTATTATTAGTAATCCTGAAGAATCAACATCTAAACGACCAATGCTAAATAATGACTTTTTTGTCTCTTCATCTAAATCCCATTTTTCAATTAAATTGTAAATGTTCTTTTTCTCATTTTTCTGGCAGTTATACCTTTTGGGCTTATAAAATAAGAAATAACATTTTTTCTTTGGTTTTATTACTTTATCTTCATAATAAACATTTTTTTTCTTTGGATTTACCCTGAAATCAATATCTATAATAATTTCATTACCTACTTTAATCTTTCCAGATTTTATTGTTTCTAATATCTCTTTTTTAGTCTTAAAAATTCCTGATTTAGACAGTAATTGATGTAATCTTAATTTAACCATATTTATTAATAATTATATTGTTTTTAAATATATTTGATATTATTATCTTGTAGTATAACAATGTTTTTATACTAAATTAATTTTCATTATACATGTCTAAAAAAGGGGTTGTCTTAGGACAGGATATAAGAACTTTAGCACATATGCTTAAGGAGTTTGCAAATGGAAGTGTTGTTTCTATTCATTCTATTTTTCCTGTTGATGGAGAGCTTGTTCTTAATTTATTTATAGATGGAAGATATCATATTGTCTATGATTTAAATCCTGAAAGGGCTGTTAGTGATTTGGTTGAAAGAATTCAAGGTTTTAATGGAAGACATAATATTAATTTAGATGTTCCAAAATTATATGAAAACTGGTTTGGTGAAAAATCAGAGTGTTGTGTTTACGAAATGATATTGAAATTAGATGAAAGTTATAAAGAGAGATGTAAATATGCAAGAGCTTAAAGATAAAATAATTTTAGATTTAAAAGGCAAGGAAAAAGTTGAAAAATCAGGTTATAAAGTCTTTAATTTAGTTGATTTTGAAAGTGAGTAATATTGATTTCTAAGAATTCACATTTTTATATATCATTTTGGTGATTAAAAAGTTCAAAAATAATATTACCTTTTTTATATAAAATATATATTAATAGAAAGATTTATATATAAGTATATATTTTAAGTAATAAAATGATAATTTATAATCCTCATAACAAAGAGATACTTAATGGAAGAATAGAGCAAGCAAAAGTGCTCTTGAACCAAATTCCAGCTAAATACTGCTTTATTACCGGATCTTTTTTATATAAGGAAAAATACAATGATATTGATATATTTGTCATTTCTAGAACAAAAAAAGAACTTAAATTTAAAGATAAAAGAATAAAAATAACTCTTCTTGATTTTAATGATTTATATTCATTATTTTATCATTCTATTTCAAAAAGTTGTATTGCCAAGAACATTCTTCCTCAAAAGCCATTGAAAGTGACTATATCTGATTATTGGCAGGTTATTAATGAAGCAATTCCAATATTATTAAATGAAAAAAATAAGTTTCACAAAAATGTGCGCTTTTTAATTCTTTATACTGAATATTTTAAGACAAAAGAAATATTAGATACATTCCAGCTCACACAAAAAATCAATCAGTTTAAAACTTATAAAGAAATTCTTCAATATTTTAAAAATGAGATTATAAAAATTATAATTCAAAATGTAAAGCCTTCTTATGCAAGACGTTTTTTTTATACCCAAGCAGGTTATTATAAAGGAAGTGAATATAACGCCCAAACATTTTTATATAATTTAATTCATGAAATAACAAGGGGAATAGTTCATGGTTAATCCAGAAGAATTCAAAAAAAGAATTGAGGTATTTATTGCACAGAAATATAAAGTGGAGTTTCTTGGAAAGAATTTTGACCAAATTATAACTTTATTAACTGAGTTAAAAGCTGAGAAAATATATAAGTGGATTGAAAATGTTATTGAAAAGAATATTCAACCTATTTTAGTAGGATCAAAAAAACAATATAAAAAATGGATTGTTAGCGAGCTTCTGACTTTTCGTTATCCTTTTAGTATTAAAAACATAGAATATAGGATTTTATTGGTGAAAGTGAAAAATTCAATTTATATAGAATTTCATTTTGGGGATCATAAGTATTATGATAAAGTTAGAAAAGAGCTTGATCTTAAAAAAAGTAGTTATTGATTTGTTTTGTTCTGAAGAGAATGACGCTTTAACCACATTATTAATGATAAAGCCCTTGAATTATTTGCTTCTTTTTCTTTCTTATAATATTTTAAATAAATCCCTTTAATAAAATCAAATGAAATATGGTATACAAGCCCGTAAAATAAGTACATTACAGGTTCTATAAATAGTCCAATAATAAAAACTAAAATATAAAATTCAACAACATGAAATATATGCAGTAAATCTTTTTCTTTTGCAAAAGGATGATGAAATTTGTAACAATGCTTTAATAAGAAATTTTTGTGTTTAACTATGCAATATAAATAATGGTCAATGTCAAATGCCCATCCGCCAAGAAATAAAAATATACTGTTAATTAATCCTATATACGGATATGATATAAATACCAAAGGAAGTATTGCTATTATATGAATTAGTGGAATCATAAAAATTAAGAAAAATAAATATTAATAAATCTATCTTTTCTTTTTAAGAGACATCTTAATTGCCTGTTCTAGTAATGCAATCTTTTTTTCCAGCCTAAATATTAGTTTAAGCCCGTAAAGGTTGCCGATTGAAACTCCTAGAATTACCAGCAATATGTATAATGTACCTTCTTCAGATATAATTGCCATTTTATCACCCCATATCTTATCTAGGGATATTATTTATAAGATTTACTATTATATTTTATTCTTCCATTAGTATTTCAAGGATAGCGCCAAATGCAGGCCTTGTTATAAAAACACCTATAGAAACACCAATTATTGTTATTAGTGCAAATCCTGTCAGTAATCCAGCTCCTGCCTTGAATAATGGAATCATTGCTGCAACTGTCGCTGCATATGCACTGAATATAACAAAGAATGCCTTTTTCATCCTGTCCTTCCAGTTGAAATAAGATTCTTTTCTTGAGATTTCATCTGCTATAACAATTTGATCATCAACACCTGTACCAACTGCTGCTATTATACCTGCAATTGCAGCTAGGTCCAGATTTTGTTTTAGAAAAGCAGCAACCCCAAGTGTAATTATAATTTCACTTATTATGATTATAATCATTGATGCAGATATCTTTATTTTTCTGTATCTTATGAATATTATTGCAGATACACCAAGAATTGACAGGAAGAATATAAATATTGTATTTTTAGTAAAAGCAGCCCCCAATATAGGTGAAATAGTGTCTATTTTTACTATATTTAATTTGTAAGGCAGAGAGCCTGTGATTAAGATTGTCTGCAATTTATTCATATTAGCAAGTGCAATGTTGATTGCTTCATCTCTTGTCTTGGCTATTCCAGGACCAGAAATTGCAATCTGCGTTACTGCCTTTCCTTTTAAGTCAGATGCTATATTCAATGAATCAAGTAATTTTTCATCAAGGTATAAATCCAACTGCTTTTCAAGAACTTGCTGTCCTGAATCAGTTGTTTTTAATGCAATCTTGCTTGTGACATCTGCTTGCCTCTGCGCTGCAGCTTCGCTTAGTGTTATTGCAAATTCAAATTTACAGTATTCTTCTGAACCTGAAGGAATGCATTCTCTTACACCAGAGCAAGCACCATCATTCCTGCATACAAATTTAATATCTCTTTTACCACCACTGAAAACAGTTTCATTTCCTATTTTTGCCTCGAATACACCCTGTTTTTCAATTAAGTCTCTTACTTCCTGCTCTGTTGCACCTGCTAATTCAACTAAAATATATTTATTTCCGAGCAAGTCATTAGAAGCCTTTATTTTAATGTCACTTAAGCCATAAACATTTAATCTATTATGCATTACATCTATTAAATCATTTCTTTCCTGGTCTGTTATTGTTCCATTTGGCTGCAATAATACTCTTGTTCCTCCTGCTAATTCTAATCCTTTTCTTATGTTTGATGATGCAACATTGCTTACAGTTAAACCAAGATCATTTGTTTTTAACATTGCATATTCTTTTTTATTTGTTGTAATTCTTATTGTTCCTGATTCATTTATAGAATCAATTATTTGTGAATAATCCTGCAAGTTATTTATTATCTTGCCATTAATTGATTTTATAACTTCATGCTGGGTTGGCATTATATTTATACCTGGATTTTCTATTCCAGCAAGTGATGCTGAACTATTAAGCTCAACAGCCTTAATTGCAACACCCTTAGTATCAAAATTTGGGCTTATTGTAATATATGCAAATATTAGAAAGAATATTAAAATAATTACCCTAAAATTTTTTATTAATTTATTCAGTTTCATTTTATACCTTTTTTATCACAATATAATTTCAGTATTCCGGTATTAGTCAAGTAAGTTGAAAATATATCAACTATTAGCGCAATTATAATTATAATAAAAATCTCTTTTAATACAGGTGATGTTGTTAAAATATATCCAATTGTTAATGCAGTTAGTGTTGTTAGTGTCATTGTCAATCCAGTCTTAACTGAGCTGAACATTCTTTCGAATAATGAACCATCTGATCTTTTAATCGCCCTTGTAGTTAGCAACATATCTGTATCAATACTATAACCTATTACTAATAAGAATCCTATAATGCCTGCTGCTGATATTCTCATTCCAATAAAATCAATAAAAGCTAAGGTAACTATAACATCTGCAAAAGCAGCAAAAATTACTGCCAGACTTGGTGCAATTGTCCTGAATGCGATTAAAACAACAATAGCCATAAATACAAATGAGAATATTAGTGCAAATATCAATTCCTTGTAAAAAGAGCTTCCTAATGATGGACTTGTCTGTTCAACAGAATAATTATTTTCATCAAGAGTTATTCCAAGATAAGATTGAAGGTCTTCTTTTAGTTTTTGGTTATCAGTGCTGTCTGTCTCTATTATTAATCCAAGCTGTCTTCCTGATGTTAGATCAGCTAGCTGCCTTACATAAGCACCATCTAATTTACTGCTTAGCTCTTCAAGATTAACTGTTTTTTCAGTATAAACAGTTGCTGATATACCCCCTTTTAGACTTATATCTTTATAGATAAAATCATTATTTTTTGAATAAAAATAACCTATATAAGCAAGACTAATTATTAGTATTAAAATAGGTATTAACATTAATATCTTATAATTCTTATTGTAAAATGGCTCTATTTTGTCCTTTAACATCAATTATTGCAAAATTGAAAAGATTTAAAGTTAACGGTTGAGAACTTAATTATATTTTATATTTAAAATATTTTGATTTCTTAATAGTGATTACAAAATGAAAAGGTTTATAAATAAATTCTTTTTTCTAAAAAGATGGTATCAAATTATGATGTTTTGAAAGAAGTTTCAAAAAATATAGGAAAAAAAATTTGGGATGGAATTAGTATCCTTTATACATGCCCTACTTATTCGAGAAAAAATGGAGACGGAGAACTTTATATTCAAAATGATATACACTTTTCAATTTGTATGGGAACCATGTTTGGAATGGTGGCAAACACATTACCCTTTGCACTAACTGGAGAAATAATTAATAGATTAAATTTTAATAGTACTGATCATAATATTTCAATAGGTTATTCTTTAGTTCCTCTTTTTTTACCTTTACTCACTAATTCCATATCTGGTTTGTATGAATATTATAATTTTACCAAAAAGAAAATGAAAAAGTCAGATATAATAACTCAACCAATATCAGAAAGCAGTTGTGATAAACTAAAAGAATTAGATCCAGAAAATTGGGGGAAAGCAATACTAGAAGTAGAGGGAGCTTTAACTAATAAATCAAGTCATGAATCTACTGCAAAAAATATAGAATCTTGTATACCTTTAGAAGAAAAAATAAGAATACATACTAAAGACATTTTGATTACACTATAAACCTTTGAATAAAACTATAAATCTTACCCTTTAATAAATATTTTAAAAAATAAAGGGTAATAAGACATTTAAACCCTTATTTTTAGATATATAATATGATAGAAGTACTTAGATTAAATCATAGGATTAAAAGAGACCCGCGAATAAGCACTCATTTAGCTCTTGTTTCAAGAGCTTTTGGAGCATTAAAAATATATTATTCTGGCGATAAAGATTCTGAAATGGAAAATATTGTTAATAAAGTTACAGATGAATTTGGCGGGCCATTTGAAATTGAGCATATAAAAGATGAAATTAAATTCATTAAAGAAAAGAAAAAAGAAAGGTTTTTTGTAATACATTTAACTTGTTATGGATTAGAAATAAAAAAAGAGATTGGTAAAATAAAGAAGTTTGATAATATTCTTGTTATTGTTGGTGGTTCTAAAGTACAAGGTGAAATTTATAATTTAAGTGATTTTAATATCTCTGTTACAAATCAACCACATTCAGAACTTGCTGCACTAACAATATTTTTAGATAAGTATTTTGATAGCAAAGAATTAGATAAGAAATTTATTAATGCTAAGTCAATTATAATTCCAAAAGAAAGAGGAAAATTAGTAAAGAAAGTTACTCAATAAATTTTAATCCATACATTATTGCAACACCTAAAATAAAAAATACTAATTGAATCACTGATTTTTTAAATTCTAATTCTTTATGCAATTCTGGGATTAAGTCAGATGCAGCTATATAAATGAAGCTTCCTGCTGCAAATGGAATTAAAAATAATTCTATATTAATATAAGAATTTATTATTAAAACTAAAATCGCTCCTATCATTGCAGTTAAAGCTGTTAAGAAATTAAATAATAATGCCTTTGCTTTTGAAAATCCACTATATAAAAGCACACTGAAATCCCCGATTTCCTGAGGTATCTCATGGAATATTATTGCTATTGTTGTTGCAATACCAACTTTAACATCAAGCAAGAAACTTGCACCAATTATTAATCCATCAATGAAATTATGCAAGCTGTCACCTATTAATATCATTATAGATAACGGGTGTGGGTGATCCTTTGAAGTTAAAACATGACAGTGCCTCCACCTGATTAATTTTTCCAGTATAAAGAATACAATAATTCCAGAAATTACATATACTGCATAATTAATGCTTAAATTATCTTTTTCAAGTAAATGGAAAAATGCATCTCCTAATAAAGCGCCTGCTGCAAAGCTCACTGAATACAGTAAAAACTTTTTAATGCTTTTATCCTTGAATGGTATTGTAAATATTCCTATTAATGATATTAAACTAATTAGAATAACACTTATTATTGTGTAAACATAAACATTCATGTATTATTTTAAGTGTATTTATTTAAAAATCTTTATATTTCTCTATTAGTAATATTTATAAACAAATATCAACTGTTAATTAAAAAAGAGGGTTTGATGAAAACTAGGATTTTAATTTTTGCAATTGTATTTTTATTAGCTGTAAATATTGCATTTTCTTATAGTTTAGATGTTGGTCTTGATAAAAAGAGTTATGGTCCTCAAAAACAATTAGAAGGGAATATAACATTAAATGTAAGTGGATTACCAATAAATACAAAATTAATTATAGAATTAAATGGTTTAAAATCAGAAAAGAATCTTAATACTACATGTTCAACAAAAAAAGATGCTATTTATTCTGTTTCTGAATCAGGTCTTTCTAGTGCAGAAATTGATTTTGATTCTGCTGGAACAAATACTGATTATGCTCTTGATATTAATACTTATTCTTTTACTACTCCTTCAAGTGTTAGTGTAGATGGTTCAATGAAAATAACAGGTTCACAAAATCCTACATATCCTTCATCTCCAAGTCTTGATATAAATGCAGATGGTTCTGCTGAATGGGAATATATTGGTCCACTAATAAAAAATAATAATATTATCCAATATATTGAAATTCCACCTGAATATTTGTTTGATTTAATTCCTAGTGACGAAGCTTTCATAAATGGTATGAAAGTAAATGAATATTGTGAAAATATTACCTTGCCTTTATCACAATCTTATAAAATAAGTGTTTATGTTAAAACAGTAAATCCTAATGGTAAACTTAAAGCAAGAATAAGAACTAAAACAGGTTATGTTATAGATTCAGAGGGAAATAAAGCAGAATGTACTATAGAAGATACAAGCAATCCAGGTACTTATGCTAAGAAATCTTGTGAGATAAGTAATGAGAATTCAAAATTCATAAAAGAACAAGATAAAAATTATTTTATTTGTGTTTATTCTGATGGTGAAAGTAATAGTGCACCTTATTATAAAATTGATTTTGAAAATCCAACAGCAATAAATCAAGGTTATATGTGTTCAGGAACTAGTTGTAGTTATTCAAATGGATTAGATTATTTTATAATTGCTTCTTATGGGAATTATACAAGAGAATTTAATGGTGAATATATTGCATCAGGAGATATAATTAAGAATAATCTAAGAGGATGTAGAAATTCATATAAAGATTCAAATGGTTTTGTTCAT
Organism: Nanobdellota archaeon; assembly: GCA_018816585.1. GTDB lineage: Archaea > Nanobdellota > Nanobdellia > SCGC-AAA011-G17 > JAFCDX01 > JAHIVQ01. Next base: position 674 of record JAHIVQ010000018.1, on the reverse strand, counting down.
TGTTTATATCCATTAAAATTTAGCTCTAAATCAGCAGGCACACTCACAATATCTAATATTAATATTATATATAATCCTTATCAATTTGATACTTTATCTAAAATATCTTATACTCCTGAATTATTTATATGTTCAGAGAAAAATAATTATTATTTTAATATTCCAGATTTAATTGATTTAACTAATGTAATAACTCCAAAAGAACCAGGAACTTATACTTTAACTCTTAAATTAAAGGATTCTGAAAAAACTTATGATTCAGATTCTGTTGATTTAAAAGTAGTTCCTGCACCAAGTATTGTACTGAATATACCTGAAACAATAAGCTTGAATATTTCAACACCATTTAATTCAAGTGTTTCTGGAAATGAACCTTTTAATTATTCCTGGGAATTTGGAGATGGTGCAACTTCAACAGAAAAAAATCCTATACATTTATATAAAGATATAGGAAAATATCAAGTTATATTAGAAGTAACTGATAAAGATGGTTATTCTGAAACTGCAAATAAAACAATACAAGTAATATCTGTTTATGATACTTTAAATTTAATGTTAAATACAACAAGAGATACACTAACTAAAGTTAGTAGTGAATTAGATAAGGCAACTGGTTCTAATGCTGATGCTATAAATGCACTAAAATTAAAACAATTAATGAATGACATAAGTTT
>JAHIVQ010000017.1 GCA_018816585.1 Nanobdellota archaeon | reverse complement strand
TTATTCCAATAAAAAACCAGAGCTTCCATAATTTTGATGCTTTAAATCTTATTAAAATAATTGCAATACCTGTTGCAACCAAGATCATTATTGTTATTGGTATATATGAAGTTGCCGGCTCAAATTCAGGCTTTTGAATATTATAAGGAAGGTCTTGTACTAAATAATGAGAAATAACAAATAAACCAATGAATTGTGCAATAAAGAATAAAGATAGTATTAAGCTTGTAATCTTATAATCATATTTCATAGATTTTTTATTCAATTGAAACTTTTAAAGGTTTGCTTTAATTTAAGAATGTGCTCTGCAATGACATTTATAAGACTTGAAGATAGCACCGAAAGGTTTAAATAATACTATCACTATAATGATAGTATAAAAAATATGAGGAAAAATGAAAATAGAATTATTAAATCCATATATAATAAAGATATTAATATCTTTGAGAAAAGAAGATAGTATAAGTTCTATTTCTAAAAGAATAAATTTGTCTTATGGATGGACTCATAAATGGGTTAGTGAGTTGGTCAAAGAAGGGATTTTAAAGGAAAAATGGAGAGGGTTTAGCTTAGAAGAGAAGAATAAAAGTTACAAAAAGATTATTGGTTTTATAAAAGAAAATTTGAATGATGTCAATTTTTATTATTCTGTCTTGAAATTGTTTGGAATAAATTATTGTTTTACAAAAACAGATGCAGTCTATTTATGGACAGAGGGCAGATATAACATTGCGAGGTATAAAAAGTATTATCCTATTTTTATTAAAATTAAAAAAGAAGATTATGATTTATTCTTAGATTACTGCAGAAGATTAGGATTAAAAATAAATTTGAATAAAGGTATTTTTTATGTTTGTGATGTTTTAGAAAATTTTAAGGCAATTAAAAAAAACGGTTTTTATGTTGAACCTTTAGAAGAAACAATAGATTTTATGCAAGCAAACATTTATAATTTTGAGCCAGCTTTAGAGATGATTAAAGAGATGTATAATAAAAAATTAAATGTTAAATACAAAGAGGTGAACTATTTATAAGATGGAAGAACTTGTTAGAAAGGAGAATAATATCTTTGAAATCTTGCAAGAATTTATTAATTCAGGTTTAGATTTTATTGTTGTTGGAGGTTATGCTGTTTCTGCATTTAAACACAGATTTTCTGTTGATGCTGACATTGTTATTAAATCAAAAGACTTATCTAAATTTGAAAACCTCTTAAAAAAACAAGGATTTAGAAAAATAACTGCAAAAGATATAAAGGATGTTTACTCCTCCAAATTTATCAGATATGAAAAAGAGCAGGCGAGTATTGACATTTTAATCAATGCTTTGGCATCCAGAACAACCAATGCCTCATTCAGCTATGAATTATTATCAAACAATTCAATTAAAAAGAAAATAATTGGAATTGAAAAAGAAGTTTTGGCAATAATCCCTGTTAAAGAATTACTAATTGTGATGAAAATACATTCTGGGAGATTAACTGATTTCAGAGATATAGCTGCATTAGCAAAAGATACAGATCTCGAACTAATAAGAAAATTCTTGTTTATAGGAGATTTAAAAAAGGTTAATGAAAATTTATTCAAATTAAACAATATTGTAAATCATAAAAATTTTATTGATTCTTTTAAGGGGGTCTTTATTGAAAAGAAGTTCGATATAGATTTGAAGCTAGTCAAGAAAATAAGTGAGTTAAAAATATAAAATGAATTTTAGAGGAAGAGAAATATTTTAGAAATTATTATACCTCTATTTAAGAGTATATTTTTTTAATTCTCTGATGACATTAGCTTAATAAGGACCCTTAGAAAAATTTAAATAAAGAATATCTAATATAATAACATGAAAAAAAGGGGATTTTTGTTAATAATTATATTTGTATTATTAACTGCTAATATTGTTTTTTCAGATAGTATTCCTTTATACATAAGGCCATTAAGTGCAGGAAATATACAATCAAATACTGCTTTTGATTATCAATTTAACTTAACTTCTGATCAGGCTTGCAGTAATGTTCTTTATTCTACAATTGAAACAGTAACAACAGATAATTATGGTATTGGATTTGTTGAAATTGATACAAGTTCTCTTACTAGTACTCCATCTTATTTGTGTGAGTATAGGGCCTTAAGTGGAGATGGTTTAGCTTTAAGACAAGTACATAATATATCATCAGGATTTTTTAATAAAACATACATAAAAGAAATAAATTCTATATTAATAAATGGTTCAACAGTTTATTCTGGAGGTATTAATGTAACAACTTGGTTGTATAATATGTCTGACGGTTCTTACAATATAACTTATGCAATATATGCTTATAATCAAACAGATTATATTCTTACAATAACAAATGCTAATTTTACTGCATTAAATGCATCTGTAACAAAATGGTTGTATAACATGAGCGATGGAAGTTATAATGCTACTTATAACAAGTATGCTTACAATATGTCAGATGGAAGTTACAATGCTACTTATCACGGATTAAATGTTTCTTATGGAAAGTATTGGTATAATATGTCTGATGGAAGTTATAATGCTACTTATGATGCTGGAATAAATGCTTCTTGGAATCAATCTTGGGCTGATACATTATATTCAGCAATTGCTTGGGGATATAATATGACTTTGGGTGCAATATCCTATATTACACAATCTTCAATTAATTTACAATCTAATATTACAGATATTAATACAACATTAGATACTAAATTTAGTACATATAATTATAATATGAGTGATGGTTCTTATAATGCAACCTATGCTAAATATGCATACAATATGTCAGATGGAAGTTATAATGCTACTTATGATATTTGGAGTTATAATCAGACTCAAACAAATTATGATAATCTTAATGTTACTAATAACTTTAATGCAACTAATATTACAACAACAAACATAAGCATAGGTCCATCAAATATATTCTGGAATGGAAGTAATTTAATTATAAAAGGATGAAAATTTAATTAAATGGTTATAAATGAAACATAAACAATTAAGGAATAAAAAGAATTTAAAGCTATCTTCATTAAAATTAATTATTTTATTAATCATTTTATTTATAGGTTTTACACTTAGTGGAAAATACACAGGGTTTTTTATTTATAATGAAACTAATTTAACAGAACAAAATATAACAGGAAATCAAGTATTAAATGATACATCTCAAATAAATATATCTGTCAATGAGGACAATGTAATTGAATATTCTAATATAACTAATGATACAGAGTTAATTGATTCTATAGAAGAAAATATAACAATAATTAATGAGACAGAAAATATAAATGAATATTCTAATGTAACAGATAATCTAGAATTAAATAATACTAAAATTATAAATGAATCTATTAAAAAAATAAAAGAAGGAAAATCTTTTAATTTAAATGAAAAAGTAAAAGATGATAAGGGTAATGAGGTTGCAAAAAAAATAAAAGATGATAAGAATTTTGATGTCTTTTTTATAGATGTTATAAAATCAGATAAATTATATCTTCAATTCTATCATAATTCTGATGAAACACAACCAATCTGGATTGAAGGAGATATTAATTATGAATTATCTGATAAAGAAGCAATTGGTTATCAGATGATTAATCTATCTGTTGATTTAGTAAATAGAGAGGTTCCTAATTTCAAATTACATATAGGAAAAGAATCAGAAGTATTTGAATTTGGAATTACAATAATAAATGTTCATTCTTTTCCCTCTTTATATGGAAATTGGACTGTTATGTTTAATACAACTGGAACAGCAGACTTGAAAATAACAGCTACAATAGACACTAATTATACTAATGAATATACAAGATGGAGTGATAATTCTGAAGATAGTGATTTATATGACTTAAGATTTTTAGAAATTAAATGTGGTGATATTATATTAAATTATGAATGGCAAGGCACTAATTGCAATGAAAATGAATGTTCAGTATTTATTTCAAATTATTCATGTAATGAAACTGCTTATGAAATTTCCAGAGTATTGAAAGCAAGAGAACATGTATTAAAATTTGAATTTGGTGATGATTCTGCTTTTGCTTACAATGCAAATTCAAATCCAGTGGTTTCAAATGTTGTTTTAAACTCAACAACAAATGGAACCTGCGGTGCTTTATATTCAAACCTGACGGTGGCATTTGATGTTTCTGATGCAGATGGAAACAATACAAAGAATATTACAAACTGGTATCTTAATAACAAGTCTATTCAATTATTGAACCTGCCTTTTGAAGGTGGCTCTTTAAGCGGAACTACTAATGGAGTTATAGGTGGTACAAAGGATTATTCAGGATTAGGATATACTATAACTGTAAATAATGTGACTTGGAATCCAACAGGAGGTTATGATGGATT
>JAHIVQ010000016.1 GCA_018816585.1 Nanobdellota archaeon | reverse complement strand
TTTTTTTTGTTTTGGCTTTATCTTGAAAATCTGATCTTTATGGGTATTAAGATAGTAAACACTTGATGCCATTATTACTACAACTATTAAGAACAAAATTGCTAATGAATACTTGTTTGTTTCTATTATCTGCTGTATTCCCTCTGCTATCTTTGCAAGCATTAAATTTACTGTTGCATTTGTCTGCTCATTAAATTCCTGCGCTGGTGATTTTTGGTTCTCTTCATTTGTTATAATTGATTCATTATCGCATGGATTAGATTCTGTTCTTTCTGGAGAGCATCCATTAGTATCAACGCACTCTCTTGTTTGCTGTGAATTTGAACAAGAAGACCAGTCTGAACATATCCAGTTTTCTGTACAAGTTGAAGGAAGTGTTTGAGTCAGACATGATTGCACTTCTATCGGTTTAGTACTTAAGTCATTGCAGTTACTTGTATCTTCGCATATTCTTGTTTGTGTCTGCTGATTTTCTGCGCAAGAAGAATACGCAGAGCAGATCCATAATGGAGTGCAGGATTGTGAAGAAGCTGTACATATATTATTATAACAGACTTGATTTGCAGGACATGTTAAGTTAGACCAGTAATTGCAATCTCCTATTTTAGTGCATGTTTGTAATATTGTGCTATTATAACATCTTTTTTCATTTAAAGTTGAACATTGCGAGGTGCATGCTGGCTGTGATGGATTTATTGTAATTGATTTCGTTGTTGGTGAAGAATCTTGTTGTGGTTGTATACATTTACAATCTTTTACATTTGTTGTTATACTTATATCATAATCTCCTGCTTGACTTGGAGTCCATGTAAATGTAGTAGTTTTACCTCCAAATGAAACTGTTATTGAATCTGTTTTTGTATACACTTCAATATGGTTAGCATCTTTTATTGATAATTTTACATCAACAGTTGCATCATAAAAAGATTTTACTTCATTTGGTAATGCTGTTAATGAAGAAGTAAATACTTGCCCTAAATTAACTGAAAATATTAATTCATTATTTACTTGTTTTGTTCCTGAAACTGTGATAGTCGAAAGAGAAGAGGGGCAAGAAATTTGTTTTGGCATTTCTATAGTTCTGCTATTCCCATCATAGTCTATATCAAGTCTAATATATTCTTTTGGGGTATAACAATCAATATAATGAAATTCTTTATTATAAGAAGAAGATATACCATTAATAGTTATAGAAGATGTGCTAGTTAAAGTGGGGGTATTCCAATAAGAACTACTTAAAGAAGAACAACTAGAATCCGTACAACTATAAATATAGAGTTTTGAATTAGAGATAGGATTATTATTATGAGTATAAGTATACGTTTTTGAAGCAGCATTTATAGAATTGATAATAATTAACATAGATAAAACTAATAAAATTAATTTATATCTCTTTTTATACATAAAATTAATCACCTTATCTCGTTATAATATTGATTATAGGGATTTATATGGTTTTTGTTATCTTAAATTAGCTTATTTTTTTCAATACAACAATAATTTTATTTGGACTTTTATCTTTAACATTAAGATTTAAATTAAAGTCGTTTATCACATCCATTATCTCAAACCTTTTTGTTTTATTCACAAAATAATTTATATCCTCAATTGTTAATCTTCTAATAGGAGAATTATCGACAATTTTTAATCTTTTACCATCTTCATCAACATTTAAGATTAACTCATTTTTTTCTAACTTAGTCTTATAATCAAAAGGATATTTTTTATATATTAAATTTATAGTTATTTTTCCTTTTTTTATGATTTTTTTATATTCCTTTATCTGATCGTTGTTTTTTATAAGGTTAGGGTTATCCAATTCTATAATATATAATCCTCCTTCATTTAATGCATCCGCTACAGAATTAAAATTAGAAATAAATTCTGTATCTTTGTTTAATATTTCTAAAGAATTTACCATACAAATACAAGCATCAAATTTTTTATCTAAATAAAATGAAACCATATCCTTGTGATATAATTTAATAAGATTAGGGTTATTTTCAAGTCTTTTATTTGTTTCATTTAACATTTTTTCAGAAATATCTAAACCTGCTATTTTATATCCCAATTTTGTAAATTCTATTATATGCATTCCATTTCCACAAGCAATATCAAGTATACTAGAAACTTTAATTTTTGAATATTTTTCAAATAATTTCTGTATAAATTTACATTCTTTTTTAAAATTTCTATTACCAAATAAAAGATTATAATATTTTGGATAATCATATAAATTTCTCATTATTATACCTCTTTGTTATATTATATAAATCTTTCAGCATCCAAGATGTAATGTTTTTTGCATAATTACAAAAAAATGTATCAAGTCCATAAATGTTATTACAATTTTTATAAGAATTAAATGCGCATCCACCACCACAGACTCCTAAAGCTATGCATTTATAGCACTTTTTATTAAGGATAGGAGATCTTTTAACCCATCTTTTAAATTCTATTCTATCTTCTACTTTTAAATTTTGATCAATATTAATTGGAAATAATTTGGTATTAAGAAATGCTGGACATGTTGCAAGATTTCCATCTGGGTCTACTGAAATTTCCCTTCCAGTGGCTGCACAATAATAAATATTTGGATTTTCTTCCACAAATGCCTTCATTTGTCTTAATATTGTATCTTCATAAATACCATATTTTCTACACAATTTAAAAACACTTATTATTTCTTTAGCACTATCGTTACTTAATCTTTTAATTATTTTATTACTACAATCTCCTCCAGAAAATAGATTTAAACCTAAAGAATCTATTTCAAAATTTTTAATCATCCAAGAGACAATGTCTTTTAATTTTTTTACATTACTCTGATTAATTGTACATGATAATGTTGGTTTAATGTTATTTTTATTTAATAAACTAATTGCACTTACAGTATCATTATAAGTACTTTTGCCATTTACATAAAGCCGATTTTTGTCATTAATATTCTTTGGTCCATCCAGCGAGACCGCAATTAGTACCTTATTCTTTTTTAAGAATTTTATGATATTATCATTTAATAAAGAACCATTAGTGATTAATATTATATTTGTAAATGGAATTCTTTTATTTTTGATATTCTTTCTTACATCTTTAATTATAAATTTAATAACTTTTTTATTTAGCAAAGGTTCACCACCATACAAAACTAATTTTGGGACTTCATTTTTAACTTTTTTAATATAATTATAAAAATAATCTAATATTTTCTTTGATTTATCTAAATTCATGACTCTTGCTTTATAATCAATCAATGAAGATAAATAACAATATTTACATCTAAAATTGCAACCTGTAGTCACAATAATATAAAATACCTTAAAAAATGGCTTTTTAAAGTTTAATTTTCTATTATTAATTAAATAATCAATTTCATTTTCAGGTTTTATATTTTTATTTATAATAAAACGATTTTTAAATAAATAACTAAATAATTTTTTATCCTTCACTACCTGTAAATTCTTTATTTTATTTAAAGTTCTTTTATTACAAAAGAATTTCTTAATAAAAAGAGAATTGTATACTGCATAATCCTCTTTTGAATTAAGTTTTATAAAGTGTAAAAATGGAGAAAGTTTAATAGTTGAAATCATTTCTTTCAAGTATAAATAATAAATTTATTTACAACACATACAACATTTAGCAGATGCAAATTTTTTTTCTAATTCCCCTACCTTTATATTTCCATACATTTCAGTAAGTTGATTTTTGCCTGGTATATACAACTCAATCTCATTTTTGTATAATTTATAAGATTCCATTTTATACTCCTAACCTAAAAAGGTTTATTTAAGAATGATAAGAAAATATATAAAGATTGTTATTTAGAAGTCAACGTAACATTTATCTATAGAAGTAGAGTTATTGTTATCTTCAATTGTAAAAATAACTTCATAATCCCATAAACTACATGTTGGTGGATTACGACAATGATTTCCAATTGGATTAGTATATATATGTGTTGTTTTACAATTAAATCCATCTGGATCTAGAATAGCACTTGTTGGAGTTTCTGTATAACTAGTGCCATCACCCCAATCCCAAGAACAGCTTAGAATACCCCCTAAAATACCCCCCATTCCATCAACATCATAACTCTTTGAACCATCGAAATAAACAGAGAATCCAATATTTCCAGAAATATCATTTCCTGCATCAGCAATAGGAGGATTATTAACCTTAATTTCAAGGCTATCAGAAACACAATGACTTGGATCACAAGCTTCTACATAACCTATTTCAGTACCATAATAACCTAATTGTGAAGATATGTCTATTGTATTCCCATTTAGAACTGCATTTATATTATTAAAATTTTTAACATTATAAGTTAAATTATCACCTTCTTCATCATAAAAATGTGAAGAGATATTTGGTATTGTATTAGGAACATCTTTTTCTGTGACAATATTATCAAAATTTTGTACTAATACAGGAGCATGATTTACAGGAACTGGAGTACCACCTGAACCACCACTATCTCCACCTGAAGAACCACCGCAGTATGGACTGGAAAGTCCTAGAACTAGTGCTGATAATCCAATTATTAATGATTGCTTTAATGATCTCATTTTACTACTAAAATGGAGTTAAAGTTATTTATAAAGGTTTCGGTAGAAAATAAAGGAAGATTTAAAAATAATATGTATTACCTATATTAAAGGGTAATAATGATATTTGAGACAATATTATTGATTATAACAATTATACCTTTTATTGTTTTGGCAGTACCTAAAAAACAAAATAGGAACTTAAATAAAATAGATAAATATCCAAAAGTTTCTATAATAATTTCAGCATTTAATGAAGAGAATATTATATTGAACACAATAAATAGGATATTAGATTCTAATTATCCCAAGGACAAATTAGAGATCTTGGTAATTATTGATAAAAAAACCACAGATAAAACTGTAAAATTGCTTAAAACAATTAAAAATAAGAAATTAAAGGTTATTTTGGGTAAAAATTCAAAATCAGAAAATATTGGAATAGGAATTAAGAATAGTTTTGGAGAAATAATTGGAATTTATGATGCTGATTGTTTTATTAATAAGAATGCCATAAAAAATGCCGTTAAATATCTTGAAGATAATGATGGAGTAATTGGACGATATTATTTCATAAATGAAAGGGGGTTGATAGAAAAATTTTCAGCAATATCATTAATTCAAGAATCAGAAATCATGGATAAAAGAATATGTCAATTATTAGACACAGCAATATATTATGGGTTTGATGCATTCTTTAAAAAGAAAATAATTGAAAAATACAGTTTTCCAAAGGATGTAAAAAGCGAGTCTATGAGTTTAAGTAGCTGGCTTTCTAATAATAATTTTAAAATAATTAGTAGGGAAGGGATAGACTGTAATATTACTGTAGCCAGTACATTAAGGGATAATTGGAAACAAAGGGAAAGGTGGTTTAGGGGTGTTATAGGTAGCATGAAACATTTTTTTATTTTTAAAAATTCAAGAATGAAAATTACTTTGTTTTTCCAACATTATACCCAAAATATACCTTTATTAGTATTAATTAATCTGTTTTTTGTACCAAATTTATTTTTTGTATTGATATTTGCAAACATCCTCCCTTTAAGATATATGCTTGAAAAAAAATATTATAATCCCCTATTATTGTTATATCCTTTATATTTAGCATTTCTAGGTACTTCTATAATTTCAGCGTATATAAAAGAAATATTTGGGGTAAAATTCATATGGCATAAATATGAAAGAATTAAAAATGAATAAAATAAATAACTTTGAAAAAATTGTGAAATTTGTTCGTAAATACCTAAATCTATTTAGATTTTGGGAGATTCTCAATAAAGTCCAAGTAGTAATAATATCAATTATTCTTTATGGGATTTTTATAGAATTGAAAGCTCCAGAATTCTATTTATATTCTTTATTGTTTATGTATACTTTTATTACATATGGTTATATTTTAAATACTTATACTGATTTTGAGCAAGATATTATAAAAAAGAAACATTTATTTTCTAAGAATAAGATTGGATTATTTACAATTGTATTCCTAGTGTTAAATATAATTTTCTATTTTTTAGCAAGAAATTATGCCGGATCTTTTAGTAATTATTCATTTGTTTTATATATAATTTCCATGTTTTTTATAACTTTCTATTCATTACGCCCCTTAAGATTTAAAGAAAGGGGGTTTATTGGGGTGGTAATAGGCTCTATAATGCAAAGAGCGCTACCTTTTCTTACCTTAATATTTATATATGATATAATAATTTGGTCATGGTTATTGTTTGTTACTTTTATTTTATTTGTACATGGATTATTAGCATTAACAGCACATCAGATATTGGATTATAAAAATGATATTATATCAAAAACAAAAACATTCGTTGTAAAAATAGGATTAAAAAAAACTAGAAAGTTATTTATTTGCTTAACCGTTCTTTTGTATATCTCTCTTTTTTTGATACCATTAATTTTTGGTTTAAAAGTGTTTGTTTCATCTTTGATCATCTTTTTGATTTTAATACCAGAAATAGAATGGACAATGCTAGCTTATAAGGAGTTAAAGAATAATGCATAATTTAATTAAAAAAGTGATAGAAGATAAAATTGGGAAAAAAGTAATAGAGATAACAGAATATTCGCATGCAAGAGTAAATAAAGTTTATTGCATTAAAACTAAAAATCTTGAAGTAGTAATGAAGATAGCTCCGAAAAGACATGACAAATATCCTAATAAATTTGATATAGAGAAATATGCTTTTTTATTATGTAGAAAAAGAGGTTTACCCACTCCTAAAGTTATACTAATAGATAACTCAAGAGGTATTTTTGATACACCATATACAATCTCCAAAAAATTACCTGGAGATATTATAAATTATGATTCTTTAAATCAAGAACAGATAAATGTTGCATTAAAGAATATGGGTCATTCTTTGTCTATAATTCATAGTATTAAAACAAGGGGTTTTGGTCCTTTTAACTTGAATGGAGTTGGTACTTGGTCTAATTGGTCACAGATATTAGAAGACAAGCTAGAATCCCTAGAAAAGATTTATAGATATAACATTATAACATCAAAATTAAAAGAAGGGTTGAATTTAGCAATAGACAAAAACTCTGAATTAAGTGACCATCCAAATCCATGTCTTATTCATGGAGATTATAATCTAACAAATCTTCTAATAGATAATAGTCAAAACATTACAGGTATTGTGGATATGGAACATTGTTATTCTGGAGATCCAATTTATGATTTAGCCTTGTTTGATTACTACTATTCTAAGCAAGGATTTCTTAAGATACTGATGAGTGGATACTCTAATATTGATCTAGAAAAAGAAAAGAAAAAGATATTATTTTATAAAGCGATTATCTCAATAAGTAAATTGGCTTGGAAATATGAAACAAAACAATTTTTAAATACAATCAAGCCATCTGTAAGCTTATTAGAAAAACAGATAAATCAATTGATTTATGGATATTAGAATGGCAAGGATATTTTTATTAAGGCACGGAGAAACTGAAAGTAACAGAGATAATATTGTTTCTGGGATTTTAGATTCTAAATTAACTTATCTCGGAAAAACACAGGCAAAAAAACTAGCTAAACTCTTAGAAAAAGAAAATGTTAATATTATTTATTCGAGTCCATTAAAAAGGGCTCTAGAAACTGCACAAGAAATAGCAAAAAAACATAAGCTTAAAGTAATTATTAATAACCAATTAAGAGAGATAAATCTTGGAGAATTTGAAGGAAAAAGCTGGGATTATGTATATAAAAAAATACCTAACTGGAGAGAGATAAGATACAAATACAGGCCTAAGGGAGGAGAAACGCAAAAAGAACTTGATATTAGAGCATCCTCTTTTTTAGAAGATATAAAAAGAAAATATAAGACAGAAACCATCGTCATACTTGCTCATGGAAGTGTTAATAAAGCAATACTTGGAAATTTATTAAATATTGATATCAAAAGCAGATTCTCCATAATTCAATCCAATGCATGTGTAAATCTTATTGAGATGAATGATAAAGGAGTAAGAGTATATAAAATAAATAGCACTAATCATTTAATATAAATAATATATGGGGAAGAAAAAATAATGGCAAGAGTGGTATTTAAGATTCCAACTAATGAAGATATAGTTAAGCATATCTTTGCTTTTGTAAAAGAATTAAAAGAGAACTATAAACAGGTAATTCTAATTGATATACCTCCTTCATTGATTTATGATATTATACATAAAAATTTTTCAAGATATAAAAAGGTATATGGAATAATCTCAAATATATTAATAAAGTTTTTAATAAAAAAGAATATATTAAAATATTAATTAATATGGAAAGATTAGAAATTAAAAATAATCAGAATGAGAAATTAGTTGTAGAGATAAATGAACCAAAAGATATAATTGGACCTACAATGTTAATTCTGCACGCCCTTACAGGCAAGAAGGAAAATAAAACAATAAATTTCTTAGCAAAAAGACTACCTGAATTTGGATATAAAACAATACAATTTGATTTTAGCGGCCATGGCGAAAGTGGAGGAAATATTGAGGAAGCAACAGTATCCAAACAATTAGAAGACATAAAATCAGTCATATCTCAATTAAAAATTAAGGAATTAATTATTATAGGAAACAGCTTTTCTGTTATAACTGCTTTAGCATTTTCAAAAGAAAAGGATGTTAAAGGATTGATTTTATTGGGTGGGAGAGCTAAATATTTAGAATATATAAAAACTTTAGAAAAAATAAATACTAAATATAAACTTATAGATAATATTTTCATTGATGAATCTTTTGTAGATGATTACAAAAAGTATGATCCTATAAAGAATATATCTGGATTAGATATTCCTATTCTAATAATACATGGAGAAAATGATGAAATAATACCAAAAGAAGATGCACAAATATTATATAATTCCTGTCCATCTAAGAAGAAAAATTTGAAAATAATCAAAGGAGCAGACCATAGATATTCTGATATAAAATATAAAGAAAATATACTAAGAGAAATAATCTTATTTTTACAGAAAATAAAAATAAATAGAAATATTTAAAAACTTATAATCTACTTAAGTATATGAACTTACTAATATGGAAGATAATTAAATTAGTAATTATTATAGCATTTATTTATTGGAATTATATTTATTATAAAAATAGGATAAGGAAAGGTTTGCCTTTCTTTTCAAAAGGAGATAAAATAGGTATTATAATAATTATCTTGACGATATTACTGTCTATATGGTTTGTCTTTTCCTCCCTTAAATGAAACGTTAATTTAATAAAAAGAATAATCTTAATTATAATATGAAAAATCCGGCAAAGATATTTATTTTTTTAGAGAAACCAAAAAAAGATAAAGAAAAATTTGTAAATTCAATTATAAACAATATTCCTTACTTTGATGATATTGGATATGCTGGATATAAAAGTAAGAATGCACTTAAGGAATTTCTAATTTGGTCTATTTATGGATTTAAACAAAATGAAAGATGGGAATCCGTCGATATTGAAAAAATTAAAAAAATAATAGAAGAAACAATAATTAAATGCAAATCTGTGATTAACCAAAAAATTAAAATATTTGTATTTCCAACAATAGACAATTTCATTATTGAAAAAATGGATGGTGTTGCTGGTTTTAGCCCCTGGAGAAATACAATGATAATAAACCTTAACCCAACTAAAAAAATGGATAGTGTACTAAAAGATACAGTGGGGCATGAATTAGCTCATGCTTTAGCTTTAAATTATAATGAAAGAATAACAATCCAAGATGATTTGATATTTGAAGGTATAGCAGAGCATTTTAAAGAAAACTTTGTTAATAAAAAAAAATCTAAATGGGTCAAATCAATCCCAAAAAAGATAGCTTTGAAGATTTTAGGAGAGATAAAATCAAAATTAAATATGAGGGATAAACAATTGTATAAAGATTTATTTTTTGGGAGTGCAAAATATCCATTATGGGTTGGTTATGCAATAGGTTATTATATTATAGACAATTATTTAAAAAATCATAAAATAGAATGGAATAAATTTATAAAGATAAGTCCAAAAGAAATAATAAATGAAAATAATAAGCTTAAATATATGGCGTTATGATGGAAATTGGCAAAAAAGAAAACCAAAAATAATAGAGTTCATAAAAAAAGAAAATCCTGATGCTATTTTCTTGCAAGAAGTTTTTGATGATTCAAGGCATAATAAACTTGGAAATAACCAAGCATTGCAGCTGAATTCTGAACTGAAATTTAAAACATTAATTTATAATATAGCAGAAAAACTTAAAACCGAGCATAAACAAAAAATAAATGTCCTGGTATTTGATGGGTTGGCTTGTTTAACAAATCATAAAATATTAAATAAAGGGATTATAAAATTAAAAAAACAGTTTGATGATAAACATTACAGAATTATCCAAAAAGTTAAGATTAATATAAATGGAAAAAATATAATCTTTTACCACACCCATTTCTCAAATAGGGATGATTGGGCCATTATTCATTTAAGAGAAACAATCAAAAAAGCTGAAAAAGAAAAAAAATTGCCCATTATAATTGGTGATTTGAATATGATTAATACAAAAGACCTAACAAATAATTCCAAATCAAAATATAAAAATTCTTATGAATTTAAAAAATATTACTCTTTCCCGCAAAAAAAAGAGACGCTTGATTATATCCTAATACCAAAGAATAATTTTAAGTTTATTAAAGTAAAATGTAGTACTAAGGGTATGTCTGACCATAAAGCCTTAATAGGGGTTATTGAGAAAAAATAAGATTTAAATATAAATAAACTTTCTATTTTTATGATACCAAAAATAAATTTTGTATATTCCTGGATATACCAAGAAACACTTTTTAATCCAAAAGATATTAAATATGATAAAGATAAAAGCTGGAAATATGTAAATTCTTTCATTAACAAATTGTCAAAAAATGGACCAAAAAAGGGCCTAAAATTCTTGCATATATGGAAAGAATTACAGGATTAAAGTGGAAGAAAAAAGAAATAAACTGTTATGTCTTGAAAATAAGCGAATTCTACCCATTTTCAGATCCTTTGACAATAGCTATACAACTTAAATATAAAGATAAAATAACAACTTTAAATGTAAATAGATTTATTGATATATTAATACATGAACTAATACATAATTTATTTATAGAAAATGGAATAAATATGCATAAATATTTTCAATATTTATTCAAAAAGTATAAAAACTTAAGCCACAGAACAGTAATTCATATTCCATTATATGCTGTACATAAAGAGATTTATCTTAAATTTTTTAGTAAAAAAAGATTAGAATATGATATAAAAATTGCACAAAAAAGAAGTGATTATAAGAATGCATGGGATATTGTTTTAAAAGAAGGAAGTAAAAAAATAATAACTGGGTTAAAAAATATCGAAAAATATCACAAACTATATTTTTAGATACAATAATATTTATATACTCCTTTATTGTCTTGAGTTTATGAAGTTTAAAACAGCCTTAGTTATTGGGGGTTTAAGTATTTATTCTCTTTTTTATTATCATGAACAGATAAACAAGGGTGTCGAGAATATAACAAAATTTATCAATTCAGAAATGCCAACCTATAAAGAAAGAAATCCAGAGCCTCCAGCAACCGAACCAGTGCAAACCTATCAAGAACCAGTGCAAACCTATCAAGAGCCTGAGCCTATGAACTGTCAAGATCCTGAGATTATAACAGGGAGTGATGCTGGGGTTTATGATGTAACTTTTATTCAACTGCATATAAATAAAAATCAGTCTCCTTTTGAGATAGAACTTCCAGGGTATAGTCATTCAACTCGTATTCAAACTAATATACCAATACACTACCGATTAGATGTTGTTCGAAATAACTGTATTACTAGTTATGGAACAATGCAATCAAGGAATTTATATAATGAAAATGGGGAAGTAACACAAGAAACAGGTCCTTATTGCGGCCGCAATCTTAATTGGCCCTCAAATCTAGGAGCCAAGGAATTCTGCAGGACTAATTTGGCTATTAAAGTATCCCCAAGTACAAAAGGAGATACACCAAGAGAATGTGGCCTTGTTACTATAATAGTAAAATCCAAAACTTTGGAAGTGGCTAGCCCTCCAAATTATGCATGCTGGTGATTAAAATTAAAATTAAAAATCTGCTTATACCCCTATTATTCTTGTCAACCCCCTCTTTTTCCCAGAATACAATGGAGATTTTCCTGCAGAATCAGAAAATCATCAGTGTTGACGGCAAAAGATGCAAGGCTGGTTATCTGGAAAAGAATTTTTATGCAAACTGCAATAATTCTCAAGTCAAGGATGATTACTTGTTAGGAAGAATAAAAGTCAGCTATAACACAGCCAGGGAAATAGAAAACTTGAATTCAAATTTATTATCCAGGCAAATTTCTGATCTTGAAAAGATGATTGACAGATCTATTTTATATGAAACAGGAAAGATGATCTACAGAACTGCAAATAGCTTTGAGTCTGACATGCCCTGGTGGACAGGAAGTGTCAATGCAGTAAGCCAGATGTATGTTGATCCAAAATTCTATGCAAGAACATTCATAGGAAATCTTGGAAGAGAGGCAATTTCACATCAAAAGAAGGCAATTCCACTTATAAAAATGTCTGAACAGTATGGTGTATTAACTGACCTGCAATATAAACAAATACATGAAGAGTTGGTTATGAGCTACCCTTACATAGAGCCACTCACCCAGTTTGCACATGCTGTAAATTCAACAAAGAATCCTGCCTTTGCAATAGACCAGAAAGAGCTGGAGGAATTCAAAAAAATAAAATTTAAAGACAAGAATTCACCAGAAGTAAAGGCAATAAGCAATAAAATAATAATCAGGATTAGGAATACTCCAGAGTTCAAAAAATACGAAGAAGAAAAAAATAAGAGATTAAAACAGCTTGATATGCAGGCATTAATTATAAAAAAATAACTTTAAAAACAATAATTTATATAATCTCATTATCAAAAGTATTTATATTTAAGTATACCAAGTATAACAATATTGTTAATAATGATATGCTAAAATTAAGTTATAGTCAAGGAGTCTATTATATAAATAGTTTAATTGTCTATAGTAATCAAATATGTATACTTTAAGCAATCGAAATATTTATAAACCCTCTTACTTTAGTT
>JAHIVQ010000116.1 GCA_018816585.1 Nanobdellota archaeon | reverse complement strand
TTTATGTTATATATTTTATTTATGATTGTTACACTAAAGCCAGGAATACAGCCATTGCATACAGGAGATACTTTATTGTCAATAATACAAAATAATTTCATAGAGAGTATAACTTTGGAGATTACGAAAGTTCCTTTAAATGCAAAAGTTAAGAGTACTTGTCTAGGTTTACCAAATGTGAATATACCTTTTCCATTTGATTGGACTAGAGAAAAAACAAAAATGGTAAATAAAAATAATCAGAATATCTCTTTTAATATACAATCATCTAATCTTATTTTTGATTATGCTCCAACTGCAGATAGTATTCTTAGAGAATATTATTTATTGAACTCAGAAGAATTTTCTGGTTCTAGCGAATTAAGTGGAGGTTGTAGTGATTCTATGGTATTAGAATATATTTATGGTGTTCCTGAATTATTAACTGGTTTATCTCAAGATAAAATAGATTCTTTAGATGCAAAGCCTTATGAGCAATTAAAAGAAGAATTAAATTACCCATTAACAAATGATTTTAATATAACTATAAATAATGGGGCTTCAAATGAAATATCAAGTGGTAGAGCACCACCAACAAATGCAAATGTTTATGTTAAACAATTTACAGATTTTATATTAGAAGATACAGGAGAAAAAGTTCCTGTAACTGTAACAATAAAGGTGTGGTAAATGGATAATAAAGGATTTGTAAGGACTCTTGAAGCTGTAATAGCAATAGTTGTAATTTTTATTTTCATATTTACTGTGCTTCCAAGCCAAAAAATAGAACAGAAAGTTCCTAATAATATAAAATTAATTCAGGATAAGGTAGTAAATGAAATTGAGTCTAATGAATCATTAAGAAAAAATGTTTTAACATATCCTTCTTCATCTGATGCATATTATCCAGCAGATTTGACTGCTTTAGAACGAGACTCAAAAAGAATAGAATTAAATTCTTTTATTGAAAATTCTTTTGGGCAAATTAGAACAATAGATTTTAATTTTACTGTTTGTAATGAATTAAACCAGGATTGCATGCCAGATTTCATAAATAAAGATCCTAATTGTGGTATATGTTATCCTTTGCCAAATAAGCAAGTCTATGCAAAAAGCATTATGATATCCAATGCAACAGCATCAAGGATATTTAGACTATATTTATGGGAAAGTATTTAAATAAATTTTTTCTTGTTTGTTATATATGCCGAGGTCGCATAACCTGGTATTGCGCCAGATCTTAATAGAGGCGAACCTCGAATAGGCGATCCTGGAATCAGGTTATAGAAAGCTGGTGCCCGCAAGGGCTTGGGGGTTCAAAATAACCTTTTGGAAAAAGCTTAACCAAAAGTTATGAAATTCCCCCCTTCGGCGTATTTCTTAAATAGTAGTAACAAATAGTAAGATTTATAAATTATTAATTTAATAAAATATATGGTAAATACACTAATTGTAGATGATATTCAAAAATGGCATGATGTTGTAGAAAAAAATCTTTTTTATTTTGGTTTTAATGGCTTTTTACATGCTTATAATATTAAAGAAGGTTTAGTATTTTATCAAGCACATAAACCTGAATTAGTTATCACTGATATAAATTTTGATCCTTCAAATCCATCAAATATACAAAAAATGACTGGTAATTTAGATGGATTGGTTTTATGTAATGAGATAAGAAATCAATCTAAAGATGTAAAAATTGTTGTTATGAGTTCTATAAAAGAAGCAGAAGAAGTAGCAAAGAGATCTGGAGCAGATTATTTTATAGAAAAAATATACTTTAAAGACCAAATAGAAGATTTTATAAGACAGAATTACAGAAATGTAATAAGATGATACCTTTAATGAATTATACATATATGATGGAACCAGAAAAGGTTCAGAATGAATTATCTAAATTGTGGGATAAATATCAATTAATCATAAATAAAAATAATCCTAGTTGGGATGAGATAAATGAAGCAAGATCAATTTTATATTTGACAGGAAATGTTTTTTGTGAGAAAATTGCTGTAGAAGCAATAGAAAGAAGATTACACTTATTAAAAGAAAAACTTTCATTAATTGAATTCTTTGATTTGAT
>JAHIVQ010000015.1 GCA_018816585.1 Nanobdellota archaeon | reverse complement strand
TTTATTTATGATTCTTGCGCTAATAGAATAGGAAAAGGAAATCTATTTGCTTTAAAAAGATTTGATAAATTCAAAAGAAAAGTTTCAAATAATCTAAGATCAGAAGCTTATTGTGTAAAAGCAGATATAAAACATTATTTTCAGGAAGTTAATCATAATATATTAATTAATATTATAAAAAGAAAAATATCTGATAAATGTATAATTAATCTAATAAAATTGATTCTAAAAAATGGACAAGAAAAAGAGGGTATTGGAATGCCTTTAGGAAATTTAACTTCACAGTTCTTTGCAAATGTTTATCTTAATGAATTGGATTATTTTATAAAACATAGATTAAAAGCAAAGTATTACATAAGATATGTTGATGATTTTATTATTTTGCATAAATCAAAAAAACAATTAGATTTATGGAAAGAACAAATTAATAAATTTTTAAATGAAGAGCTTAAATTAGAATTACATCCAGATAAATCAAAGATAATTCCACTATCAAAAGGAATAGACTTTGTAGGATTCAGGAATCTCTATTATTATAAGTTGTTAAGGAAAAGAAACATCAGAAAAATGCTATTAAAAATAGAACAAAATAAAAATAAAGAGTTAAGTTATGGAAAACTTTTAGAAAGTCATCAAGGATGGCAGGCATATGCGAAATGGGCTGATACTTATAAATTAAGAAAAGAAATAGATAACTCCCTTTAAAATATAATAAGTTTAAAATTATATTTTATTCTCTCCAAAAAATGTCATCGTATACTTAAGTCCATTTTTTTTAAGGAATGAGACTATTTTTTGAGAATTCTCAATAGGTATAGTAAATACCCCCCTGGCTAATTTTTCCCCATTATATTCCTTTACAAGCCCATTTTTTTTATAGATTTTTTTATTAATTTTTTGGGTATATCCATAAAGTGATCTCCATATTGACATATTTTTATTTCTATTTTTTTTAGAGCCTATAATAAAGAGATAATAAGGCTTTGTTTTTATCTTTCTCATATACTTTCCAAAAAAGGTTATGCCATCAACGAGTATGCTTTGTTGAAGATCTTTCCACTCTTCCAATTTACCTATACTGCAATTTATTTCATTTTTTATACCAAGAAGGGTCCAATATTTTTTAACTTTTATGCTGTCATAAAATCTTTCCTCTATCTTCTCTATCTTCTCCGCTAATTTTTCATCGAGAACATCTATAAATATGTCAATATCACTATTTTCACTTGCTTCTCCACGGGCTACAGATCCAAATAAAATAATCTGTTTTATTTTACGATTTTCTTCTCCTAAATTTTGTAAAAGAAAAGAGGTAAAATCGAGCCCGTAAGATATAAGTTTATAATTCATAATTTGTTATCTCCATAAAAATATCTTTTAAGTTATTAAAATTTTTTATTAATTCTTCTAAAACATCTTCTTTCTGCCTCTTTCCATAACAAAGTTTATTTCTTATATTCTCTATCTTTTTGATTAAATCTAAGACCTTTATCTTATTTGGGAAATCAAAATTAAACTTTTCTTTTATTTTATTCTCGGAGTTGAACCATTCATGCTTAATTACAAATCCCGAATCAATTAGTTTTTGTTTGTGTAATATAATTTCAAGCATGTCTATTGCTCCAGCCGATGTATGAAATCCAATGGATCTTTGCTTAGCTTCCAACCCCCTTTCGATAGCTTCATTTATTTCATTTATACTTTCTTTTAAATTCTCCAGATGGCTATCAATTTTCATATATTTTTATTATGTTATTAAGTATATAAATCTTTCGTTATTAAGTCACATAATTTAAAATGTAAAAAGCTTTTTATAATATAAAAATCCTTTGCTTCTATGTTAATAGGTCTTTTTGGCGGTCCCTCAAAGGGTAAAAGTACATTTTTTAAGGCTGCAACTCTAGCTGAGGTTGCAATAGCTGCATATCCTTTTACTACTTTAACTTCGTCCGAGGCTGTAGCATATGTAAAACTTGATTGCGTTGAAAAAGAATTTAATGTTAAGTGTAATCCAAGATTTGGTTATTGCTTGAATGGAAAAAGATTTGTGCCTGTAAGATTAATGGATGTTCCAGGATTAATACAGGGTAGTCATGAAGGTCTTGGAAGAGGTAATGCATTTCTTGATGATTTAAGGCAGGCTGATTTACTAATACATATAATTGATATTTCTGGTTCAACAAATGAAAATGGAGAAGCAGTTGATCCACTAACTTATGATCCACTAAATGATGTTATTTTGTTAGAAAAAGAAATTGATTTGTGGTTTTTTAGTATTTTAAACAAAGAATGGAGTAAATTCATTAAGCTTGTTCATGCTGAAAAACAAGAAATAGATAAAGCAATAGCAAAGCAATTTTCAGGATTAAAAGTTAATGAAGATATTGTTAATGAAGCAATGAAAAAATTGAACATGAAAAAAGAGGAATGCTTCAGTTGGAACGAAAAAGATTTGAAAAATTTATGCATCGAATTAAGAAAATTATCAAAACCAATTATTATTGCAGCAAATAAGATTGATATTCTTGGGGCTAAAAAGAATTTTGAAAGATTGAAAGAAAGATTTCCAAATTATTTAATTATTCCATGCTCAGCTGAATCAGAATTAGCTTTAAAAGAAGCAGCAAAACATAAGCTAATAAATTATATCCCAGGGGAAAATTCATTTGAAATTATTGGTGATTTAAAAGATGAACAAAAAAATGCACTTGATTTTATACAAAAAAATGTTCTTGATAAATATGGAAGTACAGGAGTACAAGAGATTCTAGATAGAGCAGTCTTTGATTTATTAAAATATATTGCAATTTTTCCAGGAGGTGTTAATAAACTGCAGGATTCAGAAGGCCGTGTTCTCCCAGATTGTTTTTTATTACCAGAAGAATCAACTGCACTTGATTTTGCTTACAAAATTCATACAACAATTGGAGACACATTCATAAAAGCAATTGATGTTAAGAAAAAAATGATTATTGGTAAGGATCATAAACTAAAAAATAGAGATGTTATTGAAATAGTATGTTCTAAATAAAAACACTTATAAATTTTATTAATTAATAAAAATAGGAATAATAAAGAACCGATAGAGAAACTATTTTCAAGATTCCCTGGAACAATAGAGGATGTTATTAAAGGTATAATTAAAAGAGAACTTGTTGAAATACCTCCATTTAAAACTAAATCTGAAGAATATCATGAAATAATAGACAAAATAAATCAACAAGATATTTCTATAAAAGAAAAGTTAAATCTAGCTAAGAAATACAGATTACCTAATTCTTTTGAAAGTGAAAATACTGGAAGAATATTCTATTTATTTGCTTATAATACAATAAGTAAAATTGGTTATAGGGTTGAACAAGAATAATAACCTTTAAATATTAGAATTTTATCTCTTTTAAAGAAAAGAGGTGCATGAATGCCAGGATTTATTGAAGTAAAAGATATTGTAAAGATTTTTGGAAAGCACGTTGTTCTTGATGATATTAACATAGAAATTCCTTATGGAAAGATTTTTGGTATTATAGGAGAGAATGGTTCTGGCAAGACTACTTTATTAAATACTTTAATTGGATTTTACAAGCCAACAAGAGGAACAATTTATTTTCAAGGCTTGGATATTTTTAAGGATATGCATGGTGTTGAGACAAGATTTGGGTTTGCAACGCAAGCAGGTTCTTTCTATCCAAAATTAACAGCAGAAGAAAACTTATGGTATTTTGGAAGATTATATCAAATTCCAAGGCAGGAATTAAAAGAAAGAATACGTAAGTTACTGGATTTAGTTGAACTGACTTATGCAAAAAAATCACTTGGTGAAGAGCTGTCAACTGGAATGAAAAGAAGACTTGATATTGCATGTGCACTAATACATAAACCAGTTGTACTAATACTTGACGAACCAACTGAGGATCTAGATCCATTACTAAGAAAGGAATTATTAACCTTGATAAAAAGAATAAATGAGAATGGAGTTACTGTTATAATAACCTCTCATCTACTTGAAGAAGTTGAAGAATTATGTGATTTAGTTGCAATATTGCACAGGGGAAGATTATTGAAAATGGGATCTCCAACTGCAATAGAGCGCGAATATGGAAAGAATGAAGTTGTGAAACTAGAATTGGAATCTAAAAATTATCAGGTATTCATTAAAAAACTTATACAGCATGGTGGAAAAGTAGAAGATGTTGATTATGAAGGACAAAAAATTCTTATCTACACTCCAAAAGGAGATAGATTATTAAGCTTGATAATGTCAACAGCAAAAGCACTGAAAGAAAAAGTAAATCACGTTTCTGTTGATAAGATGTCTCTTAATATTATATTTGAATCTATTGTAAGGGGAGAGAGAAAAAATGACTAATATTTGGAATATTATTTTGAAGAATTTTAGATTGTTAATAAGAAGTAAAACTTCCTCTCTCGTTGTAATACTTGGTCCATTATTACTTATATTTTTAGTTGGAATGGCATTTAACACAACAAGTTTATATGATTTAAGATTAGGAGTTTATACTCCATCATATTCTGAACTTACAAATTCATTAGTTGATAATTTAAAAGGTAATTTTTTAGTTACTGAACTTGACAAACAGGATCAATGTATAAATGGAGTTAAGACAGGAGAATTTAATGTATGTGCTGTCATCCCTGCTGATCTGCAGGTTACAACAAAGGAGAATATAATTTTTTATGTTGATTATTCCCGTGTTAATTTAGTGTATAATATCATTTCTGTAATTTCCAGCCAGCTGCAAAATGAATCAACTAAATTGAGTACAGAACTTACTTCTGATTTATTGACAAGATTAAATGATGCAAAAGTCTCTTTAGTAGAAAAAAAATCAGATATAAACTCAATAAATTCAAATAATAATCAAGCTATAACTAATATTAATGCTGCACAAAAAAATCTTGTTGATTTGGAATTGCAAGCAAATTATCAAGTTGATGAAAATGCAACTTCTTCAGAAAAGAACATGGCCGAAAAGCTTGAAGATGCAGCAGATGCAATAAATAGATCATTAAATCTATTTTCTTCAACAAATAATTTATTGGACCAGAATAAAGATGCAGTTAGTTCTGTTAGCGGTGCTGTTGATAGTGTAATAAGCACAGTTTCAGGATTAAGTGTTAGTGAAGCAACAGATATTGTAAGTCCGATTAAGACACAAATAGAACCAATAACAATAAAAGAAGAACATATCAATTATTTATTCCCTACATTATTGATACTAATGATAATGTTTATTAGTATTCTATTATCTTCAACATTATTAATAAATGAAAAATCAACTTTTGCATATTTCAGGAATTTTATCACCCCAACAAGCAGCTTTACATTCTTAATAGGTAATTTCCTTACTAATTGGTTTATTGCAATATTTGAGGTTATAATAATAATTGGATTTTCAGCAATATTCTTATTCAAAGATAATTTTTTAACAACAGGATTATTGTCAGTGTTGGTACTTGCAGTTGGTGCTGTTGTTTTTATACTTCTTGGAATGGTTATAGGTTATACATTTAGATCTGGAGAGACAGCAAACTTGGCAGCAATATCAATCGCAAGTGTGATGCTGTTCTTTTCAAATACAATTCTTCCAATAGAAACACTTCCTACTTACATAAAATCAATAGTTGTATTTAATCCATTTGTAGTTATAGAATCAATGCTGAAGAAATTAATATTATACAATGCAGGTCTTGCTGATCAGGGATGGAACTTTTTGATACTCTTTGGTTATATAATGCTTCTTGGTCTGATTGCTTATATAATGAATGAATCAACAAAAAGAAGATTATAATGCGGAAGCTTTATATATAAAATTTTATATATTATTTATATGGCAAAAAAGAGGTTAGAGCCAGTGGATATTGTAATACTTATACTTGTTGTCATGCTTATTGTTTGGTTTATAATTATGCTCTTAAAAGGATAAAATGCTGGATTTCAAGAAAATAATATACTGGATATTTGTATTATTTTTAGTATATTTAATAATAGAATTAATAAGAAAAATAGTTGGAGGAAGTTTGGGTTTTGAAGAATTAGTAATAGGATTGTTAATTGCAAACCTTGGATATTCTTTTTATATAAATTCCAGGGTTTCTGAGCATATGGGTTGGCATAGAGGAAAAGAAAATTCTAAATAAACAAAACTTTAAATATTCTTGATTTTTATTGATAAACATGGAAAAGAGATTTGACCCCTGGAGTTCTAATATACAAAATTATGAATCTGCATTTGACGAGTTTGGGTTGTCAAAGTTTAATGATAATCTAAAATTAAACCATTATTTTTTTGAGAGAAATATCATAATTGCACATCGCGATTTTGATAAAGTATACAAGAAAATAAAGGAAAAGAAGCCATTCGTACAAATGACTGGAATAGCAACATCTGGAAAACTGCATTTGGGTCATAAAATAGATATTGATTTGTTTGTTTTCTTCTCTAAATTTAAGAATTCAAAGAATTATTTTGCCTTGTCAGATATAGATGCATACTGCTCAAGGGAAAAAATAAAGAGCATGGAAGAGGCAAAAAAATATGCTGTTAATAATCTTGCACATATACTTGCTTTAGGTGTTCCGTTAAAGGCAATTTATGCACAATCTAAAAAAGAACCTAGATATTATGAATTCATATTTGAAATATCTAAGAAAATAACAAAAAATATGTTTGAAGCTGTTTATGGTCATTTAGACCTAGGAAAAATAGAAGCAAGTTTATTGCAGTACGCTGATATTTTGCATCCGCAATTAAAAGAATATGAAGGAAAAATGCCCTCTCTTACTGGGATTGGTCTTGACCAAGATTCTCACGCCAGAATGACCAGGGATTTAGCAAGAAAATTCAATCTTGAACTTTCAAGTTTTATTTATTTCTTACATCAATCTGGATTGCGGCAAGGCTCAAAAATGAGCTCTTCAATGCCAGAGACAGCAATATACCTTGATGATTCACAACAAGAAATAAAGAAAAAGATACAGCATGCATTTACTGGTGGTTTAACATCTGCAGAGGAACAGAGAAAAAAAGGTGGAAATCCTGATATTTGCAAGGTTCATGAGATATTAAAATTTCATAATCCTGATACAAAGTTTGTTAAAGAAATTTATGAAAGATGCAGAAAAGGAAATATATTATGTGGGGAATGTAAGCAGATATGTTCTGATTTCGTTTCTGATATGCTAAAAAAGCACCAAGAAAAAGTTAAAAAATTTATTCCAATAGCAAATAAATTCTATTAATACATTATCTAACAGTAGTTACATAACAGAAAGCTTTATAAATAAGTTATCCCACTAAAAAGTGGTTAAAATGGGACTTAAACAGAAATTAGGAAAATCATTAGGAGTAATTGGATTAGTTGGATTATTAGCAGGTGGTTGTTCTGATTTAAATAAATATTTTGAAAAAGAAGAACCTAAAAAAGAAATTTATTCTAGTTACAAACATGCAGAACCTAAAAAAGAAATTTATTGTTATCCTAATTTAATAGAGAGAATTAATAAATTAGCTGATTTAGAAGATTTCATACCTTCAAATGGAAAATATGAAGAAATTAATGTTGATGGTAAAACAGTAAAAATAAATTATCAATATTGTAATCCAGGTGGTTGTTATGATTCTACTGAAATTGAAGGAAAAATATCTAATGAATTTAATTCAGCAGATATTTCACTTAAATCAATAACATATTCTTTTAAAGAGAATGGATCTACTATTACAATAAAATTAGATCCTACACTTAAAGAAAAATGTGATGGATTAATTTCTATAGATGTAAATGGAGAACTAATAAAAGATCCAGAAATAAGAAAAAAAGCATTTGAATTAAATAATAAGATTTTGAATACTATAATACAATTAAAGGAAAAGTATGATGTACCACAAAGAAATATAGAAATAAAAAAAGCTGAAGATACAGCAAGAAAAGCATTTGGGGCATAAAATAAAATGATATTTGATGAAACATTTTTGAAGAAATTAAGAAGCGCATTTAATCTTAATATTTATGAGGTTAAGATATGGACAGCTCTATTATCAAAAGGAGTTGCAGCTGCAGGTGAATTATCTGATATTTCTAATGTTCCTAGATCAAGAAGTTACGATGTTCTTGAATCTCTTGAAAAGCGTGGATTTGTTGTTATGAAATTAGGAAAGCCAATAAAGTACCTTGCTGTAAAACCAGAAGAAATATTTTTAAGAGAAAAGAAAAGACTTGTTGAAGGTGCAGAATCACAGGTAAAACAATTAGACAATATAGAAAAGACAGATTTATTCAAGGAATTGCAATTATTATTCACTAATGGAGTTGAGCATGTAGATCCAGAAAAGATTTCAGGTTCAATAAAAGGAAGATCAAATGTTTACAATCACTTAATAGCTATGATTAATACTTCTAAAAAGTCAATAAATTTAATGACAACTAGTGCAGGCCTTATAAGAAAATATGACAAGATCAATGAATACTTGAAAAAGGCTTCTAAAAGAGGAGTTGCAATAAGAGTTGTTACAGCAGTTACACCTGAAAATAAGAGTATTGTTGATGAGTTAAGCAAGTTTGCAAAGATAAAAAACAGTGTAATTACATCAAGATTTTGTACAGTGGATAATGAACAAGTATTGTTCATGACACATGATGACAAGACAATCCATGAGGCTTATGATAATGCAATATGGGTGAGTTCACCTTATTTTGTTAATTCTTTAAATAATATGTTTGCTAATCTTTGGAAGTGAAAAAATGAAAAATTATTTGGCACAATCAATGACTTATTCTTTAGCTTCAGCAGCTCTTTTTTCTTCAATATCTGGAATGAGTATATACAATTCAATAAGTGACTTTTCTGAAGGAAAACGTGTATCTGGATTATTTAATGCAGCTATAGCTGGTTTTTGTGTTGCTAGTTCAATTGTATCATTTATAAACTATAATAAATTAGAGCAAAGACTTTCAGAACAAGAATCAAAAGAACCAACTAGTCCTTAGAAAAATGAACTCTAAAAAAGAGTATAATTCTAAATTAATAGAAGCATATACTTGTTTGGCAGGTTCTGCATTATTTACAGGTTTTACATATCTTGGTT
The DNA here is from genome assembly GCA_018816585.1 of Nanobdellota archaeon. Classification (GTDB taxonomy): domain Archaea; phylum Nanobdellota; class Nanobdellia; order SCGC-AAA011-G17; family JAFCDX01; genus JAHIVQ01. The sequence continues at coordinate 7,916 of JAHIVQ010000015.1, read as the reverse complement.
TTTCTAATGAAAAATATAATTTAGGAATTATAAGTATTATAGGGTCTTTTTATTTTATTAAGGATGCTATTAAAGCAAATAAATCTAGAAAAGATCTAGAAAAAAGACTTTTACAAGAATCAACTGATTTAGAGGGCAAAACACATGAAAAATAAATTATTAAAATATGTAGGTATTAGCGCATTATTATTTAGCTTGATGACTTGTTCTAAAGAGCAGAAAACTAAGGAAGAACCTAAGATAAATGAAAGCATATATGGTCAGCCTGTTCTCGTCAGGATTGAAAATTCAAATAGAAATGAATGTAATATTCATACATTATTAAAAGATAATCCTAATTCAGATGGAACTATTTATGTGGTAATTGAAGATCATAAAGGAGAATATCATTTTGGAATAGGATGTCAAAATGCCCTTAATCTAAAAAGAGCAAGAGAATTTATAGATGATGAGATAAATGATAAAGATAATGAGGGAATATTTTTAGATGGTTTTAATGAAAATAATATACTTTATATCAATACTATAAGAATAAAAGATAAACCTTCTTTATATTTTAAATAAATCCTAACTCCAAAGTCCCAACAAAAAGCTTATAAACAAATTGTCCTTATTACAACTATGAAAGAAAAAATTAATGAAGCATTTGATATTGCAGTGAATGAAGAGATAATTAACAACAAAAAGATATTCGTTGCTCACTGCTTGAATCTTGGAATAGTCAGTCAAGGAGATAGTTACGAAGATGCTATTAAAAATATAGAGGATGCTATCAGACTATACTTAGAGGAATGCCCTGAAAAAATCCTGAAAATACAGGAAAAATTATTGCCTCCAATTGCAACAAGATTATTCTTATGAAATTACCTATAATTTCTGGAACAGATGTTGTTAAAGCATTATCTAAAGTTGGTTTTGTGATGACTAGACAATCAGGAAGCCATATGATACTAGTAAATTCTTTTAAGGAAAAAATTACAGAGTTGTACCGAAACATAAAGAGCTTGCAAAAGGAACTTTATTGAGTATAATATCCCAATCAGGATTAAGCAGAGATGAATTTTTGAACTTATTATAATTTTAACTCTAAAGTCCCAACAAAAAGCTTATAAACAAATAATCAATTAATTTCTTAATGGCAGCTAAATTTACAGATTTCATTGCTAATCTGTTTAGTATATTCAGAAAAAAGAAAAGTGTTAAACTAGGTTTATATGGCCCTCCAAATTCTGGAAAATCAAGCCTGGCTAATAAAATATGCGAGGATTGGATTGGAGAGCCATTAAGTTCTGTTTCTCAAGTTCCTCATGAAACAAGGGAAGTAAAACAAAAAGAAAAAGTTGTTATAAAGTCAGGTAAAAAGTCACTAACATTTAATATTGTTGATACTCCTGGAATTGCAACAAAAATAGATTATACTGATTTTTTAAAGTTTAAGATGAAATCAAGACAGGCAAAAAAGAGAGCTATGGAAGCAACAAAAGGAGTCATAGAATCAATTAAATGGTTAGATAATATGGATGCAGTTGTTGTTGTTCTTGACTCAACAAAAAATCCTTTTTCTCAGGTTAATTTAACTATTATGGGTAATCTAGCAGCAAGAAAAACACCTGTATTAGTTGTTGGAAACAAGATAGATTTGAAAAAGGCAGACATTAAAAAAATACAATCAGCATTTCCTCAATATAATGTTGTTGGAATCTCAGCATTAAAAGGAACAAATATAGATGATTTTTATAAATCTTTATTTAGGTTGGTGAGATAAATGTTAACTTTGCAATTTATAGCAACCCATGAATTGAATGCACTAGATGAAGATGAAAAAGTAAAGAAAATACTTAATTATGTTAAAGCTAATAGCATTGTTGTAATGGAGGGCAAATTAAAAGCAGAAGAGGAAGCTAGCTTGATTAAATTTACAATGGGTATGATTAATAACAAGTTCAAGGGTGTTGAAATAGCAACAATAAATCCTGATGCGAAATCATTACAAGGCGTTGATAAACTTCGTGTAAATCTTGCTAGTTTTATTCTTGGAAGATCACAAGGATTAACTGTAATAGGTCCTGCAACAATTATTAAGGAAATTAAAAGAGACCCTAATAAAATAAAACTATTTACCAAAAGGAGAGGATAATGCATCAGTGTGTAAGATGTGGTACACTATATGAAGATGGTTCTTCTAAGATATTAGAGGGATGTTCCTGTGGAGGAAGATTCTTTTTTTATATAAGAAAAGAGGTTACAAAAGAAACGCAGGAAATTATTTCTACATTAACTACTGAACAAAAGCAGGAAATTGAACAGGATGTTCTTAAGATGGTTGGTGATAAGATTGAAGATGACAAGCCTGTTGTTCTTGATCTTGAATCAATAAGAATACTAGAACCAGGTAAATATGAATTAGATATAGTAAAACTATTTAATAAACAGCCATTAATTATAAGATTAGAAGAAGGAAAGTATATAATAGACTTGAAATCAACATTTGAAAATAAAAAGTAATCTTTAAAAATAAACACTCTATTAATTAATAATGAAAAAAGAGGAATATAAGAATATATTAAATATTCTGCAAAAATCATATAATGCAATAATTAACAGAGATACAGCAGCACTAAGGGAATTAAGCAATCATACAATACATACATCATCAATATCACAGGATGAAGATGCAATTTCTGTTTCTATAATAATATATAGTTTTTCAAAAATATTTGAGAGAAATTATTTTGAATACAAAGATTGGGATAAATTCTATTTAAGTATAAAAGAAGATTTGAAAGGGGCTATAAAAGCAATTAAAAATCAGAATATACCTGAATATGAAAAATATATCAGGGCAATATCAAATAATATAGATAAATTAGATAAGAAATTAAGAAATTATATTCAAGATGTTTTTGAAGCAGCAAAAGTTCACAAAGCTTCAAGAATACACGAGCATGGTATTTCTATAGGAAGGACAGCGCAATTATTAGGTATAAGCGAATGGGAATTAATGGATTACACTGGAAAGACAGGAATAGCAGATGTTTCTCTATCTAAAACAATGACTCTTAATAAAAGAATTAAACTTGCAAGAGAGGTATTCAAATGAAATCTCTTGTTTTTGATACAAGTACAATCATAAGCTTGTCAACTAATGATTTATTATGGGTTTTAAAGTCTTTAAAAGATAAATTTAATGGTGATTTTCTAATTTCAAATGGAGTAAAGGAAGAGTTAATAGACCATCCATTACAAACAAAAAAATTCAAGTTTGAAGCGCTGAATATAATAAGTTTGATAAATGATAATTATCTAAAAATTTATTCAAGTAAAGAGATAAGTGAAAAAAGGGAGTATCTTGATAATCTTTTAAATCACATGTTTAAGGCAAAAGATGAGTATATAACCATAATGCACAAAGGAGAGATAGAATCTCTTGCAGTTGCAATTATTCTTAATGCTAATGCATATGCAGTTGACGAGCGTACAACAAGAATGGTTATAGAAGATCCTGAGAGGCTTGCAAAAATATTAAGAAATAAATTACATACAACAATTAATATCAATAAAGATAATTTGAATTTATTTATGAAAGAAGTTAGTAATGTAAAGATAATAAGATCAACAGAGCTTGCACTTATAGCTTATGAAGATGGTATTTTCAAAAATCTTTTAAAACCCAATAAATATTCTTCTAATGTAAAAAAAGATTTGATTAGCGGGTTATTATGGGGTCTAAGATTGCGTGGATGCTCAATATCTGACGAAGAGATAAATGAAGCATTAAAGATTTACTAGAAAGTAGTAACAAATAGAAAGGTTTAAATATGAGTTTGTTCTATAAAATCTTAGGTAATTAAAATGAAAGAAGAAACAATTAGTTTATATCCAATATCAAAAAGAACTATTAAAACTAGTCCTTTTAAAAAAGCATTAGGTATTGGCGTTTTAGTTTTATCAATTGCAGGTGCTGGAACATTATGTACTGCATATAATCCTTTTAGAAATGATATAGAGAGTGTAAGTCCTAAAGGTATTGTTACTAATTATCCAGGACTTTTTGGTTATAATCAACATAAAGAAGTTTATAGTTCTGATACTAAATCATATGGTATAGATATAGATAATGATAATAAAGTTGATATTATAGAAATAAGAGAAGGAGATAGTGTAAAGAGAACAGAGGTTAGAAATGAAAAATTACCAAAATATAAACAAGAGATTGTTGATGAATTAAATAAAATTCTTGGAGATGGCCAAAAATGAATCAAAAATCCTTGATTAAAATATTATATTTAGTAACACTTTTTACAGTATTTATAGGAATATTTTTATCAGCAATTGAATCAAATTTTCCAGTGTTTTTTATTATAATTTTTTCTATATTATATACTTTATTCATAACTTTAGTAATTGCATTAGATAATAAATATTTACTTACAAAGATATCAGGTTTGTGGATGACAAATATACAATATCCAAAATTAGAGATGAACACAAAATTAGTTAATGACTTATTACATACTATTAACATTGAAACACAGAAGAATATAGAGCAATCAAATAGTATAGCTTTTCAATTACAAAAGATAAAAGAAAATACTCAAAAGAATTATATTGGAGCTTTGACAACTAAAAAAGTTCATGATAAACACTGCAGATTTGCAATGCAGATAAAAACACAAAATAGAGTTTTATTTAAGTATGAAAATGATGCAAAAAAGCAAGGTTTTTCTAAATGTAAATGTTTAAATTAAATTTTATCTTTATAATATTTATAATTCTTATTTACTTCACTATTATAACTTATTACCTCTCTGCTAAGACGTTTACCTTTTCTAATTTTTCTTAAAAAATTATTACCACCCATTATATATGACTTAGTTACATTTTCCTGGGAAGCCAAATCATATTTTTTTAATCCTTTATTTAAATCACATAAATATCTAACTCCCCTATCTATATTTTTAACAGGATCAAATCTTTCATCAAATCCATCTTTTTTATTATCAAAATTACATTTATCTTCTTTACCTTTTCTACACCCAGAAATCTTCTTTTCCTTTCCATTTTTTGATTTTATGATATCCATCTCGTATTTTGGAACTTCTAAACCATATCCTCTTGCTGTTTCAGGCATTAACTGCATTATTCCTACAGCACCAGTTCTAGAAACAGCATAAGGATTAAAATCAGATTCAGCATCTGCTATTGCTAAAGCAAATGCAGGATCAACACCATAATAATTTGCTGTTTTAATTATTAAATTTTGTATTTCTCTTCTTGAAAGTTCTAGATTATTAGAAGTTGATTTTCTTGCAGGTTTTTCTTTTATAACTTTATTTTCAATATTTACCTTTTTAACAGCAGGTTTTTGATATTCATCTACTTTTCTTTCTAATTCTCCTTCATGTATTACACAAGCAGGATTTATTGATATTTTTGGCTTTTCATTGCCTTTAATAATATAATAAGAACGACATTCTACTTTTTGAGGGGCATTTTCATAAACAACTTGTTTTTCTTCAACTTTTTTAGAACTTAAAAATGTTGCACAAGAAGCTAAAGCAGCCAATCCTATTCCTGTATAAAATAGTTTTCTCCATCTCATATAATCTTTGATTCATAATTCTATTTAAATCTTTTGTTTTGTTATAACTTTATAGTGGGTATGTATTATATATACTTTAATATATATTTTGGAGTAAATTGCAACTTGCAAGGTGTGCGCGCAGAGTTTATAAATGAAATTTGTTTTATTCAATTATGGGACATATAAAATCAGTAAATTTACCTAAACAAATAAATAAAGATATATTAAAATTAGTTGGAATTGCCTTTGGAGATGGTTATCTTAAAAATGATAAGAAAAATGGTTATAAATTACATTACTGTTTGAATAATAAAACCGATATTGAATATTCTCACTATGTTCAAAGATTATTTTTTAAAATATTTAAACAAGAATTAAATTATTCAGTAGATAAAAATAGAATCTATCTTTGGTATATCTCTAAAATGGTTGTGGAATTTATGCATAATAATCTTGAAATACCATATTCTCCTAAGGAAGATTTAAGAATACCTTCTTATATAATGAAAGAAAATAGTTATTTAATCCCCTTTTTAAGAGGATTATTTGATACAGATGGGTGCATAACTTTACAAAGAGATGGCAAATATAATTATATTTTGATAAAGATATGTACTAAACATAAACATTTTGCAATAGATATAATTAATGGTTTATACCTTTTAAATATTCCATCATTTTTAACACAAAAAGAGTATATGGGATTTAGGGGTTATGATGTTGTTGTAAGGAATAAAAATGTTAAACCCTTTTTAGAGGTAATAGGTTCTAATAATCCTAGAAATTTACTAAAATATAAAATTTTAACCTAAAGATAAATTTATATATCTTAACTATAAATAAATTTTCATTGGGGATGTAGTATAACCTGGTTAGTATTGCCGGCTCCAGTTATGGAGCGATGAACCTGAAAAGGTAATGATTTTTGGTACGGTATTCGCTTCTCATGAAGATACCGGTCGATCTGGGACCCATAAATGGGCAGAAATTCAAAACAGAATAAGTCTAGGTTTATTCTGGGAATATCCCAGCATCCCCACTTCTATGTTATTTAATAGTAGTAACAATAGAAAGGTTTATATAATAGTTATCCTATAAAAGTAGTAAAAATGAAGTCATTAAAACAACGTTTTAGGGATTATGTAGATGCAGATGAAGTTACAATTTGGAACTTATCTAGAGCTTTTGTAAAAGAAAGAATTTGGGACATAATAAAGGGAACTGTATTTATTACAACTCTTACTTTTGGTGGTTTATTAATGGGAACTAATAATATTTATACAAATTATACTGATGCATTAAATTCTTATGAAAATGCCATAAATGAAACAATACGTAATGCGGTACTAGACAATGAAAATGGAAAAATAAGCAAGAAGGATTTAGCTAATTTACAAAAGAAAAAAGAATCTAATCAAATAGATTATAGAGATCAAATAATTAAAGGTATTTTTAATTTAAATTATAGAAATATTAAAGGAGGTATTAAAGGATTATATGATGTGTCTAAACATCCAGATATTGTAATTTCAAAGGCAGATTCTCTTAATAAAGAATATAATAATGCTATAGAGAGGAATGCAAAAAAAAGATCTAATCTAGAAAAATCATTAGATGAGGTAGATAAAAATAACTGCAAGGAAGATAGTCTTGTAGATTATAGAATAGCATTAAATGAATTTAAAGGAACTAATCTTTCTGTTGATGAATATAAACAAAGATTTTCTAAATTACAAATAAGATGTGATGAAATAAACTATTTTACAGACTTGTCAGATAAAATTCTTTCTATGGTTCAGGATATGAAAACAAAAAATTATAATCCTAATCAAACAGCAATCGCAGTTGGAATTCATTTTAGTGATCATTTTAAAGAAACAGAAGAAACAGATTTAAGGCAAATGACTAAGGAATTAAGTAAAAAGGTTAGTAAAGAGCTGGATTATCAAGTATCTTTTGAGTCTTATTTACCTAAATAAAATTAACTACTATAAAGAGGCACAAATAGAAACATTTATAAATAAGTATTCACCATAAAGTAACTACACAAAAGGAATAAAATGACACTAAATACACTTAAAAGAAAGATTTTACCTTATGCATTAGCTTTAGGTATTTTTGGTTCTTCACTTATGAATTATAGTTGTATGCCTGTAAGAGCAGAAGAGTCAAAAAAAATAGGGCAAGTTTCTAGTAAAAATACCCAAGAAACAAATAATTATGAAGTGTTTGTAAGATCTCCAGGTCAAAACAAATATGATGGTTCTGCGTACTCTGATAGCGATGCTAGTTGTCCTGAATGTACTTATGTAAAAGATGGAAAAAAGCATTT
>JAHIVQ010000115.1 GCA_018816585.1 Nanobdellota archaeon | reverse complement strand
CTGCATAGCAGTTCTCAGAGCATTGATGTTCTTTTGGGGTAAATCTGCACCAAATTTTTCTTTTATATATTTATTATTAATTTTTAGAGTCATTTTATTTTTGTTTAGTATTTATAATTAACAAAACTTATTTGTAAATCTATTGTTTATGTTACTACTTTAAAATTACTTAATTTTATTTAAGAATTCTTTTAATGATAATGTATTAATAACACTATTTTTTGTACACCAACCTCTTCTTGCCTGGGCTATTCCATACTTCATATAATTAAGTGAATCAATACTATGAGAATCTGTGTTTATTACAAATTTAACTTTATACTTTAATGCTTCTCTGATATGAATATCATTTAAATCAAGCCTTGAGGGTTGAGAATTTATCTCTAAAAACTTGTTATTATCTGCACAAAATTTAAACAACCTAGGAAAATCTATATTTATTGGATTTCTTTGATTAATTAATCTTGCGGTTGGATGCCCGAATATTTTCACATTTTCATGACTTAGTGCTTTAATTATTCTTGAAGTCATCTCTGATTTATTCATATTAAATGAAGAGTGTATAGAAACAATTGGAATATCTATTTTTTTAAGCATTGAATCAGAAAGATCAACATCACCATTTGCTTTAATATCAATCTCCATCCCTGTAAGTATTTTAATTCCTTTTACTTGAGATTGTATTTTCTTAATTTCATTTATTTGTTTTAATAATATATTATCATCCAGACCATGTGCAATCGCTCTTGTTTTACTATGATCTGTTATTGCAACATATTCATAATTTAATTTTTTTGCTGCAAGAACCATATCTTTTATTGTATTAAAACCATCTGAATAATTTGTATGAACATGCAGATCACCTTTAATATCATTATAAGAAATAAGTTTTGGTAATTTTTCTGTTAATTCTCCATCATTATTTCTTAATTCAGGTTCTATATAAGGAAAATTCAATTTTTTATAAATATCATTTTCAGTTTTACTTGCAATTACTTCACTATCTTTAAATAATCCATATTCTGAAAGTTTATATCCTTTTTTTATTGCGAGTTTTCTAAGGGAAATATTATGATCTTTATTACCTGTAAAATACATTAAAGCAGAACCATAACTTGATTCAGGAATAACACGAATGTCACACTGGGTATTATTTTTTAACAAGACACTTGCTTTTGTAGGACCTTTTGCAATTATTTCTTTTACTTCATCTAATTTAACAATTTTATCAACAACTTCTTTTGGTTTTTTTGTTATCACAAGAATATCAATATCTCCAATAGTTTCCTGCATTCTTCTTAATGAGCCTGCTACTTCTGTTCTCTCAACATATTTTATATTTTTAATTTGTGAAACTAAAGATTGTGCAATCAGGTAAATATCACCAAGCAAGAAACGAGATTTTCTTTTTTTGAATAATTCAATGCCCTCTGATAGTTTTTCTTCTGTTTTTTCTCCAAATCCAAATAATTTTTCAAGTTTTTTTCCTTTTATTGCACTTTGTAAATCTTTTACATTTTTTATATTAAGTTTTTTGTATAATTTTCTTATTTTCTTTGGACCAAGGCCCGAAATATTCATTAAATCCTCAAAACCTTTTGGTGCATATTTTTTTAGTTTCTCATATTCTCTTATTTTACCTGTTTTAATATACTCTTCAATCTTCTCTGCTATACTTTTACCAATACCTGGAAGATCATCAAGACCCTTAAGTCCATCTTTATGATAAATTTCTTCGATAGGTTCTGATAAGGATTCAAGAGAACGGGCAGCTTTTCTGTAAGCCTGTGGCTTCCACTCCACATTCTGCAATTCAAGAATATCAGCTATTTTGTAAAATATTTCAGCTAGTTCCTGATTTTTCATTATACCTCTTTTTATTTAGTTATACTTACTTATTTAAATAGGTTATTAAACTTTCATAATCTTTATAAATAAATCAACTATAAAATAAAAATGAAAAAAGCTGCATTATTATTAATATTATTAATATTAGTAGCTGGATGTACAAGTAGTTCTTCTATTAAAAAGATAACTGATAATCCTGATAAATATCTTGGCAAAGAAGTAATTGTAGATGGCCAGATAAATGAAAGATTTGTAAAATCAGGTGATCCTTATATTTCAATTGTTGATGAACAATCTTATATTTTAGTACAGTCAAAATTCAATTTAGAAAAGAATTCAAATGTTACAGTTAAAGGTATTTTATCTTATGCAGAT
>JAHIVQ010000114.1 GCA_018816585.1 Nanobdellota archaeon | reverse complement strand
CTTATTAAAAACCTTTTTAAACTTATTAATCTCTATTTATATATGGAAGGTAAAAGGGAGACTTTATACTATTTTGGTTTAACTTTTATATCAAAATTTATAACTTACTTATTATTGATAGTTTTGGCTAATTATTTTTATATTTCTGAATATGGTAAGGCTTCATTTGCTTTAGCAGTTTTTAATGTTTTATACTTTTTTGTACTTATAGGGTTACCAGATATTTTTGTTCCTTGGTATATAAAAAAGAAAGATATTAATTCTATATTTTATTTTTTGCTTTTATCAACAACTATTTTCACAATTATAGGTATAATTTTTTCTATTAAATATAATTGGGTATTTCCATTAGTGATAAGTCTTCCCTTTTTATTATTTTATATGTTAGGTTATTCTATATTTAGAATAAAAAAACAATATCATTTATTAAAAATTTCAGATATCTTATTTATATCTCTAACATTCATTTTTGTTTATTTTTTCAAGGATTTTGGAAAATTGGGAATTACTATGGGCTATGGGTTTTCGTATATTTTGACTGGTATTTTTATAATAGTCTTAACTAGAAAAGAGCTAATAAATATAATATCTCCATTTGGATTTGATTTACAACAAATAATTTTGTATATTAAAAAAGGATTTTCAACTGCATTAGTTATATTATCTTTTTTATTTCTTGGATGGATAGATTCTATAATCTTGGGTAAATTATCTACATTTGAAAATGTTGCTAAATACAATATAGCTAGTCCTATCTCTAATGTAATAACTATAATCCCCTTGGCTTTGTCTATGTTCTTGTTGACAAGAATATCTGAAATTAAAAAAGAAAAATTATCCTCTTCTATATTCCATCGTGTTTTAAGATTATCTTTTTTCTTTTCTTTATTATTATCTATAAGTCTATTATCTATAATAAGACCTTTATTGGATATTTTCTTTAAACAATATTCTGATATTGGTATTTATGTTACTATCCTTATGGTTGGGGTTTTGTATTTTTCTGTTTATACTTTAATAGCTACATATTTATCTGCTAAATTAACTCCAGAAAAAATAGTTTTTCCAATTTTGGTTGCTGCTATTTTAAATATAATTTTAGATATAATCTTAATTCCAGGATATGGACTATTTGGTATATGTATAGCTACAATGATATCTCATATAACTGCATTTACTTTATTAACATTAAAAACAAAGATCTTTTCTAAATATACTCCTATATATATATTCTCTTTATTATTACCTCTTTCATTCTATTTAAGTTATTTTGGGTTGATATTAATACCTATTATAATATTAGTATCTTTATTGTTAAAAATTGTAAATTTGGATGATATTCAGGTTATAAAGGAGACTTTATATAAAACTATTAAATTTGAGGGTAGATAAAATGTTCCAAAAATTTATGTTAATCATGGTGGTATTTTACTCCTTGATTATCTATCCTTCTTGGTTGATCTATAACTTTATGGGTTTTAGATATTTCTTTTTTATAAATCTTATTGGATTTATAGTATTTGTAAAACTTTTAGGAAAATGAAAAAAATATTTTGGATATTTGTACTTGTATCTATTTTAGTACATATACCTGCTATAAATTTTCCACTAGCAACTTTGGAAGACGAGTCTTTTCATATAGAGAGAGCAATATATACTACAGAAATTTTGAATACAATTCCTATTTGGGCTTTTATGCTTTTGATTATTTCCTTAATAATAAGTATTTATTTATTATATAAATTATATAACAAGAATAATACCTTGTTTTTATTATCACTAATTCCCTTATCAAGTATCTATTATTATTTAGTTACTTATTTCGCTACTAAATTTAATATTTCTCATTTTGGTGTATTGGATTATCATAATTTAGTATGGTTAGTCAGATATGGTTCTTTAGGGACATTAACTTATACAATTCAATTATTTACCTTTGGTTATAGGGAATGGGCTATGCGTTTATTTCCCTTAATATTTTCTATTTTAACTTCTATATATTTATATAAACTAATTCTTTTATATAAAATGAAAGATGGGCATTTTTTTCTGCTATAACTTTTTTATTTTTACCTGGTATCTTCTATTATGTTAATATTAGCCAACTAACAACAGGAATATTATTCTTTATGATAAGTTCTATATACTTTTTATGCAAATTTAATCTAGAAAAGAAAGAACAATACTTAATTTATATGACTATTTTTTTGATATTAGGATTTCAATATAAAGAGATATTCATCTTGATTTATGGCATTATAATTTTTTACTTAATTTATTTATATATAATAAAAAGAATGAATAGATTAGGATTAATATTTAAATATTTAGTTTTAAGTTTAATTCCAACTATAATCTGGACTGTAATACAAGTTAATTTTAATCCAAATTCATTAAGCCATAGATTTTTTTCTATAAACTTAGATTTAGTTTATAATTTATTTAGGTATATATTTTTATTACCTCAAGAAGCAACTATCCCAATAACTATATTATTTTTACTATCTATAATATTAGCTATTTATTCTATTATTAAAAAGAAGGATGAATTAGCTTTTATATTCTTAATATTTTTTTTAATAATATATTCTTTTTTTACTTTAGATTCTTTAAACAATTATTTCGTTGTTTATCGTTATGGTGCAGATTTACTTCCAGCTGTTGCATTTTTTTCATTTTATATTTTAAATCTAATAAAAAAAGAGAATATAATCAAATGGATATCTTATGGGCTTATAGTATTTTTAATAATCACCAGTTCTTATTTAACCTATCATAATTGGGAGAATAGATTTGTTCCAATGGATGGTACTTTTTCTTATATTAAAGAAAATGTATCTGAAAATGCTAAAATATTAAAGACCATGGCTCCAAACCCATATAAATTTTATATTGGAAAATATGATTTAAAACAGGAATTTAAACACGAAATATGGGAAAATGCTTCTGATCAAAATATTACAAATTTATATGATTTTATGAAAATTAATAATTACTCTTATTTCATATTTCCACACCCTTCTATTAGTTATCATAGTTATTGGCCTAATAATTATTCATGGGTATATACAACAACTCCTGCAGGAAGGGAACAGATATTAAATGAAATCTTATTATATCAATTAGAATCTGATAATCAATATTTTGAAGTAGTATACAATGAGAAATTAGGTCCTAATGCTTTATATCTTGTAAAAATTCGTTAGATTTATATATCTTTTTAATGGTTTACTTTTTATGAAAGTAATTTTACTTTTCCCTCCATTTGAGAGAGAAATAAATGATAATTTACAGATAACTACTGTAAAGAAATATGCTAATTCGGTCCCTGTTCCTTTAAGTTTGACTAGTGTTGCAGCTAGCTTGGAAGCTGTAGGACATGATGTAAGTATATTAGATGCAAATGCATTACAATATACTAAAGAACAAATTATATCTCATTTAAAAAGTAAAAAACCAGATATAGTTGGATTGACTACAAGTACATTATCTTATCATCAAGAAAGAGAGTGGATAGGACTTGTAAAAAAAGAGTTAGGTATTCCTATAATGGTTGGGGGTAAACATGCATGGTATTATCCTAAGGAATTATTAAAAAATGATTCTATTGATTATGTATTTTCTGGAGAAGCAGATAAGACCATAGTTGATTTTATGGATGCATATGAAAAAGGAAATACTAAAAAATTAAAAAATATAAAAGGATTGCTTTTTAAAGAAAATGGTAAAATAATTGATAATGGATTTTCTGATCAGATAAATAATCTTGATGAATTGCCTTTTCCTGCTATTCATATGTTACCTTTAGAAAAATATCATACTTTTTTAACAAAAAGAAGAAAATTCATAACTATGATTACAACTAGAGGTTGTACTAGCAGGTGTACTTTTTGTGATGCTCATTTAGAAAAGTATAGATTTAGAAGTGCAGAAAATGTAGTAGAGGAGATGCAAAGAGCATACGATCTTGGTGTTAGAGAAATAGAATTATATGATTCTGCCTTTACAATTAATAAAAAAAGGGCCATTGAAATTGCAGAAGGGATTAAAAAAAGAAAATTAGATTTAAGATGGGATATAAGAACAAGAGTTAATTTAGTCAATGAAGAAGTTCTGAAAGCATTGAGGTCTGCTGGTTGTGTAAGGGTAAATTATGGTTTGGAATCTGGAGATCCAAATATACTTAAGAATATGAAAAAAGATATTACTTTAGAACAAATCGAAAGAGCAATATTATTAAGTAAAAAATTAGGTTTTGAAGTATTTGGTTATTTTATTCTTGGATGTCCTGGAGAAACTGAAGATTCTATGAATAGAACTATTGCTTTATCTAAAAAATATCCATTTGATTATGTTCAATTTACTAGGATGGTTGCTTTACCAAGAACAGAATTATATCAGCAATTTATTAATGAAAAGAAATATGATTATTGGTTAGAATATACCCAAGGAAAACATTTAGACAAACAAATAGATTTAGTGGGTACTAAATTAACAGATGAGCAAGTTGTAAATGCAGTTAAAAGAGGATATAAGGAATTTTATTTTAGACCAAAACAAATAATAAAAACTCTTTCACAATCTAGATCTCTTGAGGAAACATTTAGATATATAAAAGCAGGTACACATTTTTTATTTAAAAAATAATGGCGAAGATAGGAATTATTGGCGGTTCAGGTCTTGATGACCCTAAATTACTTGAAAACTTTGAAGAGAAAGAAGTTGAAACTCCTTATGGAAAACCTTCAAGTACATTAACTTTTGGAAAATTAAATGGAGTTGATGTTGTTATTTTAGCAAGACATGGCAAGAAACATGAGATACCACCAACACAAGTTAATTACAGGGCAAATATTTATGCTTTAAAACAAGAGGGTTGCACACATATTATAACAACAACTGCCTGTGGCTCTTTAAAAGAAGAAATTGAACGTGGTGATTTAGTTATTTTAGACCAATTTATTGATTTTACAAGACACAGGAAAATTACATTTCATGAAAGTTTTAATGAAGGACCAAAACATACGCCCATGGCAGAGCCTTTTGATAATAAATTAAGAGATGTTTTAATTAATACTGGAAAAGAATTAGGATTTAAAATTCATGACAAGGGAACTGTTATAACAATAGAGGGTCCAAGATTTAGTACAAAAGCAGAGTCAAAAATGTTTAGATTACTTGGAGCAGATGTTATTAACATGTCAATAGCTCCTGAAGCAATTTTAGCAAATGAATTGCAAATACCATATGCTTCTATTGCTATGAGTACTGATTATGACTGCTGGAAAGAATCAGAAGAAGCAGTTAGCTGGGAACAAATACTTGAAGTATTTCATAAAAATGCAGATAATGT
>JAHIVQ010000113.1 GCA_018816585.1 Nanobdellota archaeon | reverse complement strand
TTAAAATATAAAAATTATATTTTCTCAAAACAATCAGATCAATGGTTAACTATTATAAATGGCCAGCAGGTTTCATTTTCTTATAATCCCTTAGATTTGCAAAATTTAACACTTCCTTATTTTAGCTTTGCAATTCCAAAAATATATGTTGCTTATGATAATATTGATATTGAAAATGAAAGATTTGTCATTCAGAGAGCTTATTCAATGTTTCAGTATTTAAATATAAAACCAGTTATTTCTTGTTATTCAGAGCAAGAATGTCCTGATATCCCTCTTATTAACTGCTTAAATGATGATAGTTTATATTTAAAATATTCAAATGATACAAAAGTTTATATAGAAGATAAATGCCTTGTTATCGAAGGTAATCAAGAATATCAATTAATGTATCTTGATAAAATCTTTTACAATCTTTTAGGAATTTAAAATGAAAAAAAATACAATAATTGCAATAATTGTGTTTGTAGCTCTAATTTCAATATTTGTAGGAACAATTATTTATTATGGGAATATCATAAAAGAGGGTTATCATTATACTTATAAGGGAGCAGATGGAAGTGATTATGCAATTGAAGTTATAAGATTAGAAGGTGTAAAAGGTTTATTTCAAAGAGTAACTTTTGCTCTTTCAAGAGATGATGGTAAATTATACAAATACTCAACATTATTTAGAAATAGTCCAATGGATCTTGAAAAGATTCCAATGGAACCATCAAGAGATAGTATATTATATAATGGGAATGATGCTAAAACTCAGATTTATATAACTCAAGATACAAGCTTGCCTGGAAATTCATCAAGGACATCAACTGTTGCTGCACTTGATATAATGAAATTAACTTATGGATTATCAAATGTTTATATTTATGGTGTTCCAACTGAACTTGCTTATATGAATATAACCCCAGAACAAGAACAAATGGAAATTAAAGACATAGATTGCAGTGATGCAAGTGATGAAATAGGAGTTATTCTTATTAAATTAGGCAGTGAGAATAAAATATATAAGGAAAATGATAATTGCGTTGTTTTAGAAGCAAAATCTTATGATGATATTACAAAAGTTACAGATAAATTTAACATGCATTTGATTGGAATTTTCTAAAAATTTAATTTAATGATATTTCATTATAGATGTGATTTAGTTTAATTTGATTGGATAATTTATTTAAAATTAGTGGTTATTTAGGCTGATAAATGATTAAATAGTTTTCTTTACCATATTATATCTATTTATAAAGACTTATTAAATGGTAAAGAAAGGTTTATAAAGTCTAAAATACAAGAAAAAGCATGGAAAAGGAAAAATTAAGGCAGGTATTATATGATCAGCAAGAGATATTTAGAGATATTAATGATCTTATTGAAAGAGAGTTTTCTCTAAATGAGTACCTTAAAGGAAATGAAATTGTGATTATAACTGGAATTAGAAGATGCGGTAAAAGCTCTCTTTTAAGAATTATTTCAAAAAAGATTGAAGAAAAATTTGTTTATATAAATTTTGACGATATAAGGCTTACTGATTTCCAAATTGAAAATTTTGAGGATATTGAAGAAATAGCTTCAGAAATGCATGGAATAAAATCAAATGTAATTTATTTTTTAGATGAAATACAAAATGTTCTTTCATGGGAGAGATGGGTTAATAATTTATATTCAAAAAAAATTAAAGTTTTTGTTACAGGTTCAAATTCAAGTCTTTTAAGTTCAGAAATTTCGACATTTTTAACAGGAAGAAATAAGATAATTAAATTGTATCCCTTTTCATTTAAAGAATTTTTATTGTTTAAAAATATTAGAGTAGATTACAAAACAAGCGATGAAAAAAGAGAAATATATCAGGCGTTTAATGAATATTTTGAGAAAGGCGGATTCCCATTGATAATAAAAAATGATGATATTAATTTATCTAAACAGTACTTTGAAGATATTTTAAATAAAGATATAATAAAAAGGTATAACATTAAAAAAATAAAAGAGCTCAGTGATTTAATTTTGTATCTATTTTCTAATGTTAGCAGGACTTATTCTTATTCTACTTTAAAACAAGTTTCTAGCATAAAAAGCCTAAGCATGATTAATAATTATATTGAATATCTTAAAAATGTTTTTATTGCTTCTACAATAAATAAGTTTGATTATTCAATAAAAAAACAAAAAGTTTCTTCATCTAAATTTTATGTTTTAGATAATAGCTTTCTAAAGACTATTGCATTTAATTTCTCAGAAAATATAGGAAAAAGATTAGAAAATCTTGTTTTTATAGAATTAATAAGAAGAAGATTTGAAGTTTATTATCATGCCAAAAAGAAAGAATGTGATTTTGTTATAAAAGAAGGATTAAAAATAACAAAAGCAATACAAGTTTGCTTAACTATCGACAGTCCAACTACAAGGCAGAGAGAAGTTGATGGATTGCTTGAAGCATTAAAGGAATATAAACTTAAAGAAGGTTTAATCTTAAGTTTAGACAAGGAAGATGAGATTGTCTTTGGAGATAAAAAAATAATTATTAAACCT